>JAJYYP010000017.1 GCA_021800855.1 archaeon
GCATGGCTCTACGTCGGGGTGAGCAACTACAGGTTCACGACGGGCCTGGCCAGGAAGATCAAGGCGGCGAGGGCCGCGGAAGCCGAGATGGAAAGGAAGATCGCTGCCTAGGGTCTCGGCCCTTCGGTAATGCGCGCGGGCTCTGCGCGGCGGCGACGAGTCCCATGCACGGTATAGCTCGTTCAGGGACTTGTTCAAGCTTCGAATCCCAACGCCGAATGGCAATACCGCAGGCAAATTTCAGAGACTTCTCTGCGGGCCTCATACCCATGCTTCCGGCAATCCTTATGTATATCCAAGTGCGTATATCCTAACGCATGGCAACCACGGTGAAGCTTCAGAAAATCGGGAACAGTATCAGGGCCACGATTCCGAAAGAAGTCGCGGAGGAACTCTCCCTGAAGCCCGGCGAAGAGATGGTAGTCGACACCGCCGGGGATGCGCTCTACCTTAGGAAGCGCACGTCGAAGAGACTTTCGGATTTGTACGGAGCTCTGGCGAATAAGGGAGGCGAGGTCGCAAGTTGGCCAACCCCGGAAGAGATCAAGGCAATCTGGGGATAGACTCCAACGTCCTGGTCGCGTATCTAGTCCCCGAGCACCCCGACCACGAACGCACTAGGGCGCTGGCGCGGGAAAGCCACGCGGTCAACCCGACGGTTCTTCACGAGACCTACCACGCCTGCGTCTTCAAACTGAGAAGGAGCCCGGCGGACACGGTCAAGGCTCTGCTAGACTACATGGACCTCGCAACTTGCCTGCCGATTGGCCCTGATATAGTAGAGCGCGGGCTGAAGCTTGCCCTCAGGCATTCGCTAGGAGGCAGAGACGCGCTCATCTTGGCTTCTTACCTGTCATCCAAGGGAGTCAAGGGCTTCGTGACGATGGACAAGTCTCTGTTGTCGCTCAAAGAAGTCAGATTCGGGAAGAGGATACTGAGGATATGGTCTCTCCCAACACATTGATTTCTCAAGGCAATCGCAGTCGCGAGCCTTGGCGACCAGTGCAGCCTGTACAGCACCCATCTCCAACACTAGGACGAGGTGTTCCCGGCGGAGGCGCGACGAAACACCATGCTCGGCGAAATGCCGCGCGTCGAGTCGGGCGGGATTCCCTCCCTCACGTGCACAAACAGGGTCGTGTTACAACTGATTCTTGGCGCCTCCACCATTTCCATCGTGATGGTTTATCATTCGCTCGTCCGTGCCATTCGGGTTCGACTTGGCTTCGTGACCTTCTTCCTTCGGGATACAACACCAAACCTATGCTGCTTTGGGTGCTGTGAGTTGGAAGTCAACTTTGTATAGAAAGACCTCCACATTTGGCACAGCCTTGAGCGCGTACTCCAACTTCTCATCATATTCTGCGGCGATGATGACCCCTTTGACGTTCTTGTCACCCTTCTTGTCCTTAATCCAGCCCATGTACCTGGCAACCTGGCCAACAGTGTCATCACTGGTTTGATTCTTCTTCAATTCGATCACGACATAAGAACTGGTTCTCTTGTCCTTCGCCAATATGTCTATTGAGCTCACGTCGGTCTTATACTGTCGACTTATGACTTCGCCATCTTCAACAATCAAATCATATTTCTTGCCCAATTCTGTTCGGTCCCAGTTGTTTATGAGGAAATCCTCCAATTGCTTCTCAAGGTAGAAGACACCCTGACCGATAGCCGAGTCAGGTTTGGTTAATTCGTTCGAGACGACTTTCTTGAAATAGTCGATGACTCTAGAAAGGTCCGTCTCAAGGTCTCGATCTGACGCGACGTGTCCGTTCGGATATGTGTATTGTATCTTGTCCTTCTCAAAAGTAATCTTGTACGCCTTGTATACGAACGAATCCCCATACCGAGGAACGTCTTTGCCGAAGAACTCATTGATCGTCGGAGTTTCTTTGACTATCTCTGGAGGCCATTTCTTCACAAACTCCTCCGTTTCGCTTACCCCATACGCGAGGATAAGCGTCTGAAATTCACGATAGTACAGATACACCGGATAGAACCCTTTGCTCACCTGCATTTCTGGGGCGATGAACGCCATCCAAGGAACCTTCGCCGCTACTCCTTGGCCAAAAGACACTCGTAGTTTCAAACCACCCCACTGTTTGGGGTAGGTTGCAAATTTCAAATCGCCTGTCTGAGTCTGGAGGATGAACTTCCCAAGTACCTTGGGCCAGTTGTCCACGCTCTGATGTCAGACTTACTGCTTAAAGTACGCTTTGACTCGCCCTTGGAGCAGTATCTGGTTTGGACGACGACACCGCCCGGGTAATCGAGCTGAAGCAAATGGTGAGGCAGTTCAGCGAAGATCGAAACTGGGATCAGTTCCACAACGCAAAGGATTTGGTAATCGGCATAGTTACCGAGGCTTCTGAATTGCTGGAAATATTCAGGTTCAAATCCGAAGCAGAGGTGAATGAGCTCTTCAGAGACGAAATCTCTGCCAAGCGAATCAGAGACGAACTCGCTGATGTCTTCTATTTCGCGCTCAGACTTGCTCAGAAGTATAACATCGATGTATCGAGCTCTCTTAAGGAAAAGATCGAACAGAACGCCGAGAAATATCCAGTTGATAAGGCAAAAGGCTCAAACAAGAAATACACTGAACTCGGTCCATGAAACTCTATACAGGATCTTCGGAGCAGTTTATTCAAGACGTCCTCGAGAACAAGCTGGCTGACAAACTCAAGACTGCGTATGAAGGCTACTACTACAGGTTCGCCAGCCCGCAGGAACTCGTCTCATGGACCAACTCTTTGCAGTTTGTCAAGAACATCATCGAATACTCATCTCTCAAGGACAACATGCTGGTTGTGGAATACGAACTTCCATACTCAAACAGACGAATCGATTGCCTTCTGTTCGGCAAGGGGCCGGATGCGTCACCCAACGCGGTGATCATGGAACTCAAACAATGGTCGAAGGTCGAGAATTGTGACCTTGAAAACGAAGTACTGACATTCACCGGAGGCGCGAAGAGGTTCGAGGCTCACCCTTCTTTCCAAGCCCAGGGGTACTACTCCTATCTGAAGGACTTCGTCGAGGTCTTTGGGAACTGCACCATCAATCTATCTGCAATCAGCTACTGCCACAACTACTCCCGCACTTCGGACGTCATGTTCGGCCCCAAGTTCCAGTCGATAATGAAGGACTTCCCACTTTTCGCAAAGGAAGACGTGCAGGAACTCGCGCGATACTTGAAGGCACGGCTGTCAGGAGGGGGCGGCTTGGAAATCTTCAACAGATTCTCGAGTAGCCCGGTAGGGCCAACAAAGAAGCTACTCGAGCACACCTCGAAGATGATCAAAGGGCAAAAGGTCTTCAACTTGCTCGAGGATCAGCTGGCAGCCTACTACGCAATCTTGGACAGAGCGAAGAAAGCCACCAAGCTGAAGGACAAATGTGTGATCATAGTCCGCGGCGGTCCCGGGACTGGCAAGTCGGTCATAGCTCTGAATGTCATAGCGGAGCTACTTTCGAAAGGGCAGACGGTCTTCCACGCCACAGGATCAGCCGCGTTCACTAGTACTCTCAGGAAGATAGTAGGGAACAGGGCTGCAAGCATGTTCAAGTATTTCATCAGCTTTACTGACGTAAAGGAGAACTCAATAGACGTTCTCGTCTGCGACGAAGCCCACAGGATAAGGGCCAAGAGCGTCAACAGGTTCACCCCGAAGGCAGAGAGGACGGACAAGCCACAGATAGACGAACTTGTCGAGGCAGCGAAGGTTTCCGTTTTCTTCATCGACGACTACCAGGTGGTCAGACCCTCCGAGCAGGGAAGCACGGAAATGATTCGTGCCTCTGCTAAGAAGCACGCTGCCGAGGTTTTTGAGTTCGAGCTCAAAACACAATTCAGGTGTAACGGTTCCGACGGTTATCTCAACTGGCTGGACAACGCGCTCGGCATCAGGGAGACAGCGAACAAGATGCTGACAAAGAACGAGAAGATGAGCTTCGAAATATTCGACAGCCCTCACGCCCTATACGAGGCGATAAAGCGGAGGAACGAAGAAAAGCCCAACTCCGCGAGGATGGCCGCAGGTTTCTGTTGGCCCTGGAGCAACCCCAAGTCTGATGGAACCCTTGTCGAGGATGTGGTCATTGGAGACTTCCGAATGACTTGGGAGGCAAAGAATGACATGAAGGTGGCTCCAGGTATACCTCCAGCGAAACTGTGGGCTTACGACCCACAAGGGGTCAGTCAAATGGGGAGCATCTACACCATCCAGGGGTTCGAATTTGATTATGTTGGCGTAGTCTTTGGCGACGACCTTTCATGGGACGCCAAAAATCGGACGTGGGTCGGGAAGCCTCAGAACTCCTCGGACGCTGCAGTGAAGAGAGACAAGGAGAACTTCGTCCGATATGTCAAGAACGCCTACCGCGTACTTCTCACTAGGGGGATGATGGGGTGCTATGTATACTTCATCAACAAGGATACTGAAAGCTACTTCAGGTCCCTTATCCAGACGAGTTGAGTTCTGACGCAGTAAATCTGAAATTCAGAGCTCCGACTTCGAATTCCGAGAGTTCTATGTAATCAGATGGGCAATCGACGCATCTCAACTGTGCCAGTCTTTGGTCGAAGAAGTATTTGCGGTGTCCTACAATGACCACTCGCAATCTCTTGGGTGATACCACACCTAGATACATCATGACACAATAAAACACCCAACCAATCCGTGGTTGACTCCTGAGAGAGGGGTACTCTAGCGCGAATCGACGAATGAGCGCCGCGGGCTGGTCCTTCCAGTGCGCTCGGAGGTACTAGTGCGAACGGGTGGTCCTCAAAGGCACACTTAACATCGACATCAAACCACGATTCGCCCACAGGCAGCGAGCCTTCGAACTGTCATCGATGGAACCTAAGGTCGCGCACGGGAGCAGGATGAGTTGGGCAGGAATCCTGAGGCCGGGGAACAAGTTCGCTCCTGCTTTCAAGTCGCAGCTGGCGATGATGACCACAGAGTCAGGACCTCCCTTGCAGAGATACTTCGGCAAATGGGACGCCGTGTTCAGCCGGTTCACAATGAACCTCACATCGTCCAAGATAAGAATCGTCGCGCTCCAGCCAGGTCAGCGCAGAGGCGAGGGCATCATGTGCGTCCTTCACTGGGTGGACCGCAGGGACATGGTCCGTTCCGACAAGGGGAGCGTCTGCTACGGGGACGGATGGCCGACAGAGATCTGGGAGGCGTTCACGTCCCAACTCGCAGACCTGCCCGATGGGAGCATTGCTGAGAAGCTCCAGCGCTTTCTCGATTCCGACCTGTTGGATGAGAACGAGGCTGTCGCGTTGTGGCGTAAGAGAGTGAAGGGCGGAGTGACGGTGCCACCCGAAGAGAGAACCTCAATCGACGAGCGCTGGCTTCCTGTCCCGGCACTGCTGGTCTCTGCCGACCAACCTTCCAGATGCATCGTTTCATTGTCGCCGGGGGCAGATTTCAATCGCAGCATGTCTGACGCACTGGCGTCCAGGGCAGCCAGGCTTAGGAGGCCTGACCTGACGAACCAGGCGAAGTACTACCTAGAATGCACGCTTTCCAGGCTGCACGGTGTCAGGTTCGGTCCGGACGACCGCGTCGAAGACCCACGATACGCAAACACCAAGGAGGTCCTGGAGATCAGGGAGCCTTTGGAGAAGCTCGAACGGCAGCGAATCGCAGATTCGAAGTTCGGACTGCTCGACCGGTTCGGCTCGGAGCAAGGCCTGGCTTAGGATGGGTAACTCCGGAGTAGGCGAAACCAAGCATCGAATGCCGGAACGTTTATCGTCAACTTTCGTCCTTTGGATGGCGTTTGAAGGTCGCCGTCATATCTGACATCCATGGCAACCTGACTGCCCTCGAGAGCATACTGCCGGAGATCAAGAGGGCCGACCGCATCATCTGCCTCGGAGACGTGGCGGCTAGCGGCCCTCAGCCGCACGAAACCATAGCGTTCATTCGAAAGGCAGGGTGGCCGTGCGTGCTGGGCAACACGGACGAGATGTTGGTGAAATCGGTGAGAGAGCTGTATGATTACATCCCCGAAGGCGAGAGAGAAAAGATGACTTCGCTAGATGCTTGGACAAAATCTGAAATCGACGACGTGGACCGGAGATTCCTTTCAGGGTTCAAGCCCAAGATCGAGTTCAAAACAGGGAAACGCTCCCTGCTATGCTACCACGGATCGCCCCGTTCAAACACGGAGGAGATACTCCCAACTACCCCCGAGGAGGAACTCGGCAAGATCTTCGAAGGTAATGGTGCCTGGGCCTACTTGGGTGGACACACTCACTCCCAGATGGTCCGAAAGTTCGGGTCGTCTCTGATAATCAATCCGGGGAGCGTGGGCCTGCCTTACTTCAGAGGTGCAGACGGCAAGGTCGTGAACCCTGTGTGGGCTGAATATTCGATGCTGACGTCTTCAGGCGATGAACTTGGTGTGGAGCTGAGACGTAAGAGCTACAGGAAAAGGGACCTGAAGGAAGCCGTCGTGAAGAGCGGAATGCCCGACCCCGCATGGTGGCTGAGGGACTGGGTTGATTGATCCTTTGGAAGAGATGTTCCGGCGGAGGCGCTGTGAGCCCTTTGGGCAAGGAACGCGTTTACCATCGCGATGCTTCCGCTCGTCCCTCAGGACGCGGAGGACTTCCCTGTTGGAGTCGTCGTGCACCTCGATGAAAAACGCATGTCCGCCTCCTGGGACCTTCACCAGCTTGGCGTTGGGCACCAGCTTCGCGATTTTTTCCGACGGCGCTGGGTCGATGAGCCTGTCATTGGTCCAGGTGATGACAAGAGCCGGGGCCCGGATCAGCCTCAGCCTATCAACCACATCATGGGCCGACGCAGCCTTCACCTGTTCGACGGTCCCGTCAATGTTCGAGAACCTGACTGCGAGCTTCACAAGCGGGAGGAGAAAGGCCCCGCCGAACCGCCTGTTGAAAGGCCGAACATGGCGCTGATCAGGTCCCGTTGGCCCGATTGGTCATCAGACGTCCCATAGGCCTCGAGCGCCCTCCTCATCTCTGGAAAGTGGGCGTGGGGCCAGCCTTGGCGAACGTGCATCCGAGGACCACCCTGTCAACCCTTTCGGGGTGGCTGGCCGCCAGCTCCTGGGCTATCATCCCGCCCAAGGACACGCCGAGGACGTGCGCCCTCTCGATGCCAAGGTGGTCCATCAGGCCAAGGGTTTCGTCGGCCATCATCTTGATGGAGTAAGGGCCCGCGGGCTTGTCTGACTTGCCGACGCCTCGGTTATCGAACGTGACCGTCCGGAAGTACCTCCTGAAGGTTTCCGTCTGATACCTCCAGCTGCTGCGGGTGGCGCCCATGCCCATGAACACGACCAGAGGCTCTACCAGAGGCTCTCTCTCCTTCGACAAGTCGACGTTGATTCCGTTCACCCTCGCCTTCGTCATCTCAGAATCATATCATTGGACGCGCCACGATTAGAGCCTTGTTGCTCGGGCCAGTCCAACCATCGGAGCTCCTGGCTGCCATGAGTGCGAAGTCTGAAGGGGCTTGCACAACCAATAGGGGCCTAGGGGGCTCCGGATTAGGGAGGACGCTGGTCAGGCAGGTCAGGGTCGGGGCCGATGCAGAACCTCGTCTATCTCCTGGCGGACGAAGGAAGCAGGGAGAGCCTGGCGGCAGAGTCGGGGTGCGAGACCTCCTCCATGGCGAAGCAGGCGGAGGCGGACGGATTGAGGGTTAAGCTCGTCGAGTCCACCCACAGTCACTCCGATTACACGTCAACGCTCGACGAGCTTGCAGCGAAGCTGGGAGCGAAGGTTGTCGCCCACGAGCGCTCCCTATGCACCACGACGCGTCTGTGAAGGACGGATACTCGTGGAACTCGGGGGCAGGAGGGTGAAGGTCGTCTACACCACCGGGCCACGCCGAGGGCTGCATCTGCCTGTACGACGGGGAACGCCTGTCCATCGGGAACTGCGGGAAGATGGACAAGGGGTTCGGCTGAGAAACCGTTCCGCAGCCTCCACGAGGACATCCTAGTGTCCCCAGGGATACCGGCTACCCGGGACACGACTATGGTGCCGTCCCGTCCAGGGCGCTTGGGGAAGATGTCGTGCTCAACCCTGCCCTGCCCATGAGAGCGTACAGGGAGTTCATCGTACCTAATGTGCTACCTGCGCTGGATGAGCTCCAGCCAGATGCCGTTGGGGTCCTTCACGAAGGCGATTTCGCTCGACCCGGGGCCGAGGGAGTAGGGCTCTTTCGCTATCTCGACCCCGGCCTTCCTCAGCCTCTCCACCTCAGCTTTCACATCCACAGTCCCGAAGGCTATGTGGTCCAGCTGGTCCCCCTCCGCGTAGTCCTTCTTGTCCTTCCACCATGTCAACTCTATCCGGTGGTCCGTGTCCTTCAGGCCCATGAACGCGATCTCGGCTTTGTTCTGCGGGATTTCCCTCCTGTTCAGGAGCTCCATCCCGAAGTGCTTCGTGTAGAAGGCGATGCTCTCGTCCATGTCCTTCACAGTTATCGAGGTGTGCAGCAGCTGCATGGCCACGGCAGGGCGGGAGGCGGATTAAACCCTTCACATGGTGCCGGGGCACACCCCTCGTGGAGCCGTGTCAGGACCGATTCGCCCGCGCTCCTGGTACCAGAGGTCAAGAATTGTGCAGCCCCCTTGGCATCAGCCTAGTCCGAGGGCGACCCTGGGCGCGATGCCGCCACCCCACGAAAGGCCGCGCTTCGGCCTTTTCAATCCATGGAGGGGCCGGTGAAAGCGACCGGCCAGAGGACATGTCGAGCCTATGCTCTTCCTGGCGGCAATGCCTGCTTCCCGGAGGAGCTGTCGGCGCCGTTCGGCTCCGCGAGGGTTCAGACTACCTCGAACGGGCTGACGGCACGCTCGACCTTCTTGAACATGGTCTTCCTGTCGACCCTACAGTCGTCCAACCCCTTGCACATTGCGGGGGGAGGTGCTCCACCCCGTAGGCCTTCGGCTGGGGTTCCCTCCTGTGCTCCTCTCTCAGCCACTCGACCAGCGGGGCCCAGTTGTCGGAGAGGCTCCGCGCGCCGTAGGGATCCTTCGACCCTTTCTTCGCCGGAATCGAGTACCACGCCATAATGGTGATGGCATGCTCGAAGAACGACCTGTAGTAGGTGGCGGCGTATTCTGGGATCTTGCCCCGGATGCGGATGAACGCTATGCCGTCGACTCTGTCGAGGTAGTTGTAAGCATAGACTACGCACTCATCGAGCCCGGAGGCCCTTCTCGACCGCCAGCTGGTTGGAGATCGACTTGCGGGTGTCCGACATGGAGCTCAGGAGTTCCGAGTCGCGGTCCTCGCGAGCGTGATGACCAGCGTGAACACCGAGGCAAGCACTGCGAGGAGCGAGCCTACGCCGACTAGGGTGTAGGCGTCGGATGGGAGCTGGACCGCCGTGGCTTTCAGGCACCTGGGAAGCCGCCCTTCCTAGCTGGCAATCCGTCCACGACGAGGGGCGGGGCCAGATTTGAGTCGGGCGGCGCCGCCCGAGAGAGCCCCTCGGTCAGACGAGAGAACCAAGGACCCCCGGACCAGGGTCTCTCCAGGCCGCCCTGCCCGCTATCAGTCGACCCAGTCTTCGACCCGGACGTCCGCTTCGAGCTACTTGGTCCCCTGGCGGCGCGTATACGTCGGGGGAAGCGTCAGATGCCACACATTGTGCCTCGCTCTTCCTCGTCTCTCTAGGAGAAGCGGGGCGAGGATAGTGCCTGCGAAATCCATAATTGAGGCGGTCGCGGGCGCCTGTACTCGGATTCGAGTTGGTTGACAGGGTCTACAAGGCTGGCATCCCTCAGCTCAGGGAGAAGCTCGCCCACCTCAAGGAGGAGTTCTCAGGCCTGGACTCGGGGACTGACTGGGCGAAGCTCAGGATCGAACCTCTCCTGAGGCACGCGGAGAGGCTCGAAGGGCTGCTGAACCAGCCAGACTTCGCCAGAGAGTACTCGCGCCTCAGGCGGGGGGTGGTGATGTTCCACTCCGACCTCGTCTACCTCAGGGACAACGTGAGGGCCTTGGAGAAGACGCTCGAGTCGGAGAAGAAACGCAAGAAGTGAAGCTGTCCGAGGCACCATGGACCTCGAGGCACCCTCCCACGCGGACTATTGGGCACACGGCAGGCGCGGTCGAGTCTGCTAGGGCGGCGGCTGAGCACACGGCCAAGGCGAAGAAGGAGGGCCTAGGGTCGCCCGGGCTTGACGCGCTGGTCCTGGCCACAGCGAGAGAAACCCGGGCGAAGGTTCTCACGGGAGACCGACACTTCAAAGGCTTCCTGAAGCCCTCTGGCTCGCTGAATGATGGCACAGTAGCGGGTTCATCGCACCCTGCCGGGACCTGCTAGGCATCCTCACGCAGGCGCCGGAGACCCTTATGGACAACCACGGATACCAACCTGGCATACTCTCCGGTGGGGTCAAGGTCGGGGTCGTAGATCGTGACTTCAGCGCCGACTGCCTTCGGAGCAAGCTTCTGAAGCAAGCTGGTAAGCTCGTAGGTCGACAGACCACCGGGGTCGGGGCTATCTACGGAGGGGAGCACGTTCGGGTCGAGGATGTCCAAATCGAGGTGCAACCAGAACCCTTCGATGGCAGACGCCTCCATCCTGGCGAGCATCGCCTTCGAAGCATTGGCGACGCCGCGCTTCCTGATTTCGGACGCAGGCAGCACTAGGCCGAGCTTGGCACGGACCTCCTTTAGGTGCTCGTCCCGGTCCCTACAGCCGGCGTGCGTAGCATCCAGCGGCTCGAAATAGGCTCCCAGGCCGTCTATGTCGGAGATGGAGCCCCAATGCATCCCGACCGCAGCCGCCAAGTCCTCCCCGGCGAGGCTGGCTACCTTATCCGAATTCCCGGGGTGTCGGAAGTCGGTGTGGCCGTCGAGATGGATGAGCCCGTAGCGCCCTGCCCTCTTGAGGGCCAATCCAGCCGCGATGAGCACGCTGCAATCGCCTCCTATGACAAGCGGGACGTCTCCTGCGGTCACCGCGGCATGGATTTTCGTCGATAGAGATTTCGAGAAGCTTATGATTTGTTCTTGGTTGCGTATGCGTCCCGGCGCCACTTCTTCAGAGTACTCTCTCGGTGCTACCGTCCCCCAGTCCGATGCTCCGTCCTCTTGGAAGAGCTCGAACATCCCTGCCTTGCGCAAGGCCTCGGGTGCCTTGTAGCATCCTGGGACCCTCCCTGCGCTCGGTGGGCGCAGCCCGAGGCTCGTCGGGGCTGAGATCAAGCGAATCACGTGAAGAGCTACCCAGGTTCGACCCGATAAGGGTTCGACGTGCCTCCGCCGGGGGCGCCCAGCCATGCAGCGACCGGTGATGGCAGAGTGGAAAGTATATTGGGCAGGGATCGGTAGCCATCAGAAAATCCGCTTCAACCTTTCGATCCCGTCAAAGTCGTCGTTCGAATAGATTTCGCCAATCTTCGCCCTCTTCACCTGAGCGGCTATCACTAGGTCGCTCCACAAGCTCCAGAGGAGTGACTGCTCCTTCCTGATCTCCTGGGCTCCCAGGACGCCGTCTCAGGTCGTTTCAAGTACGCTGGTCTGACTCGATTCCATGTCGTCATAGAGATCGTCGACCGCCGAGGACTTTCCCCGCTCTTTCAGGCGCGAGTAGACCTGACTCAGGACCAGGGTCGACGTCCGCCCTTCCTCCCTACCCTTTCCGAAGCCTTCAAGGATTTCCAGAATTCGCTCGGCGAACCGCGACCTTATGCATGGGCTTCATCAAGGCCCCTCAGCCTCTGACAGCCACTTCGAGCTCTGTCCTTGGCTTGATCCCGAGCCTCCATACGTCTGCGGGTATCACCACCCTCACCCGGTGTTCCACAGTCGTTGTGTCACTCGTTTCTTCGCACTGTAGGACTATGCGTATCCCAAATAAAACGCCCCGCCCGCTTGGCTATCGGCGGGGTCATTCCTGACGGAGGCGCGTTGAACCCCACGTGAAATTAGGTAACAACGCAGTCAGCTAGCTGGGAGGTACGGTCTCTTCACCGGTGACGGTGGGCCTGAGGCTGTTGGACGCGCTGATCGCGGTCATGTCGGCCGTGATGTCAAGGACTATCATGGTCGTCTTCCCCGAAGCAACGGTGAAATGCATGGGGACCTTAATCTGTCCGCTGGGGACGGTGAGAGTGACGTTGGTCCCGCTGACCGTCGCGATGGCCCTGGTAATCCCGAACCTCACCGTCGTGTAGTTCCCGTCTGGCACGCTGTCCTTTCCGAGCAGCTTGGTCACGTTCTGAAGCGCCAAAAGGTCGAACGTCGTCGCGTTGACCTTGAAGGTTGTGCTCGAGTTCCCCGAGCCTTGCAGGGTGATGTCTGTGATTGTAAGATAGATGTGTGACACGGCGCCTGTTGACGGGGCGTCTTTCACGCCTACGACTAGGCTCCCGCTTGGAGCCGTCAAAGACACCACCGCGGCAGCTCCAACGACTACTATGGCGACGACCGCTATCGCAACCGCCGCAATCGTAGCTCTAAGTCGCTTTTGGATGCCTGTCTCAGATATACATTCCATCGTCTTTGAACAAGCGGCCGCCAAGAAATTCTCATACCGCCAGGTTAGCCTCCTCAGGCTTCTCTGGAGCGCTGGCTCCTTTTTCTTCGTCTGTGTAGAGCTATTCTGCCCTCGAGATTCGCTCTATCGCGTCTTTGAGGAGAGACCTGTGGCAGATTGCCGGGTCTCTCTCTGTGCATAGCAACGTGATCGTCCCTTTTCTTGACTCGCTTGCCAGGCCTCTGAGAAGCGCCTCCTTCCCTTTCAAGCTCTCTTTGTACTCGGCCGCGAACCCATCCCAAGAAACCTTCCCATCCTTCCATCGCCTTATCAGCTCCTTCGGCGTCCCGAGGTCCTTCATCCAGACATCGACCTTGCCTTTCGAGATGCCTCTCGGCCAGATTCTCATCACAAGGATTCGCTTTCCGTCTGAAGGCTCGGCTTCGTCGTAGATTGACTTCTGGACTTTTATCATCTATCTCAGGACCCTCGATTCGTCCACTCCGGTCGAGGGGCCAATAAGCGTCTTTCGCCGCTCTACAAGGGCCTTCGCCCTTCCAGAAGAGAGACAACTGCGAGTTTCAGCGCCTCGGCGGCATTTCCCGACTGAGGAGCGACTGGGTTCAGGGTGATGCTCGACGGGATAGTTCTTTATCCAGGCGGAGGGTGAGCTTCCCATGAAGCCAAAAGTCGGGATAATCGGGAAGGGAAACGTAGGCAGCGCAATCAAGAGAGGATTGGAGAAGGCCGGCTATCAGGTCAGGGCAGTCGGGAGGGACCCGAAGGAGGTCGGCGAGACTGCGAAGTGGGCAGAGCTGGTAGTCTTGGCGGTGCCTTTCCAAGCCATAGACGAGGCCCTGAAGGCGATGGGCGACGGAATCGTTGGCAAGCCGCTCGTGGACGTGACCAACCTCTACACTCCGGAGATGATGGCCGCGGTAGGCTCGAGAAGCGGGGCAGAGGAGCTGCAGAGGAAGGCAGCCGGCGCCAAGGTAGTGAAAGCCTTCAACACGCACTTCGCGAAGAACATGGAGACCGGGAGAATCGGAGAGCAGCAGCTCACTTTCTTAGCCGCCGGAGACGACCGCGAAGCGAAGGCCAAGGTCCTTGGGCTAGGCAGAGACCTGGGCTTCGACGCGGTAGACGCAGGTCCCTTGGCGAACTCGAAGCTTCTGGAGTCTCTGGGCAACCTGAACATCCAGCTGGGATACTCGCTCGGACTGGGTACAGGCATAGGGTTCAGGCTGGTCCGGACGTAGTCTCTGGAGCCAAAGGGCGAACGACTGGCCGCGAGTTCCGCGAAAGCCCTATGTCTAGGCGAGTCAACCCCACAAAGGCGCAGCAGGCCCTCATGCTGGCCCGCCCAAGAAGGCTCCATACCTAGAGGCGGGAGCGACCACCTCACCCCCGATACGGCTTTCACGGCTTCAAAGAAGCGAAGGGGAGCGCCATCTATCGTGGCTCTCATCGGCGATTGTTTCCACCCTCAGCCGCGGGAGGGGCCGACGATTTGAGGCCTGCCGTATACGCCGGACGACCGGCTTCGGCTACAAAACCAATGGCTCTTTGGCCTCCAGTGCAACCTAGAACGCGCCCGGCTGCGGCAGGCTCAGCGCTTCCTCCGACTGACGCTGTTGTCGGTGCACCCCGCCGACGGCAGCCGCTGGTCGACACATTCATACGACCGCCAGGGTGATGCCTGGCGTGAAGACGGCAATAGAGTGGCTCCTCGAGCCTGCGCAGCCCGCGGTCCGCTACCTCGCGATGCGCGACCTCGTAGACGGTACGAGCATGGGCGACTTGGAAGCCGCGAGGGGGGCGGTCGCTGGGAGCGGGTGGGTGGCAGGCATCCTTTCGAAGCAGAAGCCAGGTGGCATCTGGCTCGAGGGAGAGGAGGAACTCTACCGACCCAAGTACCTCTCGACCAACTGGATGCTCCTGACCCTCTCCGACCTTGGGGTGACCAAGGACGACCCCCGGATAGCGAAGGCGTGCTCCCTGTGGATGGACACATACTCCCGCCCCGACGGCGGGTTCGACTCGCCGGGAGCCGAGAGCAGTGAGCACTGCCTGGTAGGGAACACGGCCAGGGGGCTTATCAGGTTCGGGTACGCCGACGAGCCCAGGGTGAGGAGCGCCCTTGAGTTTCTGGTGAAGACCCAGAAGGAAGACGGAGGCTGGCACTGCTTCCCCTCTCGCAGAGGGACCATCGACGCCTGGGAGGGGCTGAGCGCCTTCGCCGCGTATCCACGGCAGAAATGGACCCGGGGGCTGAAGGCCGCCGTAGAGAGCGGCTGCGAGTTCTTCCTGGAGCGAAGAATGTTCAGGCAAGGGGAACGGTATGAGCCTTGGTTCCGGTTACACTTCCCATACCACTACTACTACGACATCCTCGTGGGGCTCGAGTTCGTCACAGCGTTAGGTTACTCTGATGACAAGAGGCTCCGCCCGGCACTCGATGCTCTCAAGAAGAAGAGGCGGCAGGACGGGAGATGGGAGCTCGATGCGGTCCACCCAGACCTCGACGACGGTGGCAAGTTCCCCCGCTGGTGGAAGGCGGAGAAGGGCAAGTATCGCCCGTTCGCCCTGGAGGAGGCAGGCCGCCCGAGCAAGATGATCACCCTGCGGGCCATGACCGTCCTGAAGAGGGTCGGAGAGTAGACTGCCTGCCTCCCAGCAGCGTGCTATGTCAACAACGCTCAAGTAGATAATCAGGACAATGCGGTCCTACTTGCGCCAGGCCATCAACCGCAAATGGGTGCTCGCGAGGAGGCCTGGTGCGAGTCTCAGACCAGACGACTTTCGATTCATCGAGTCTCCGGTCCCCTCCATTGGAGAGGGAAAGGCCATGGTCAGGAACCTCTGGCTCTCCCTCGACCCCACCCAAATCCTCTTTGCCTATGAGGGGTCAGGGGAGAACACCATACCCATCGGAGGGACCATGCGCTGCATCGCCTCAGGCCAGGTAGTCGAGTCGAAGCTCCCTGGGTTCAACCCCGGCGACCTCGTCCAGGGGTGGCTGGGGTGGGAAGACTACACCGTCATCGACGGCTCGCCCCAGCTTGTGCCGGGCCTCTTTCCGCTCACGAGGATCCCTCCTGGGGTCGCCCCCAACCTGGCTGTGGGTGCCCTGGGCATCACCGGGATGGCGGCGTACCTGGGGATTACGGATGTCGCGAAACCGAAGCCCGGAGAGACTTTCGTAGTTTCGAGCGCTGCCGGAGGGGTGGGGTCGTTGGCAGGCCAGATAGCCAAGATCTACGGCTCCAGGGTCATCGGGATCGCTGGCGGGAAGGAACGCTGTGACAGAGTGGTC
Organism: archaeon; assembly: GCA_021800855.1. Classification (GTDB taxonomy): domain Archaea; phylum Thermoproteota; class Nitrososphaeria; order Nitrososphaerales; family Gagatemarchaeaceae; genus UBA183. Next base: position 15,814 of record JAJYYP010000017.1, read on the forward strand.
AGCGAGCTCGGCTTCGACGGGGCGATCGACAGGCGCACGGAAGACATCGGAGCAAGGGTCGACGAGCTCTGCCCCGACGGGATAGACGTCTTCTTCGACAACAACGCCCTCCCGTCGATGATGAACGTTATCCTCGCGCGGATGCGCCCCCGAGGGAGGGTGGTTCTATGCGGGGCGTCACAGTATTACATGGGCGAGCAGAGCACCGGAGGGTTGGATTACATCTCTATGATCATGAAGAGGGTGCGGATGGAGGGGGTGTACGCGAACGACTCAGGGGACCGTTTTCCTGAAGCCAGGAAGGCCCTGAGGGCCTGGATGCTGGAAGGGAAGCTCAAGCCTGTGGAGGACGTCATAGTCGGCCTGGAAAACGCCCCGTCTGCGCTGCTGAGGGTCTTCGAGGGCGCCAACTTCGGCAAGCAGCTGCTCAAGATATGAACAGGACGGCCCAGGGCACGCTGGAAGACTAGATAGCGCGAGGTTCGCCCTCCGGCTCGGATGGCCCACAGCTCCGCGGGCCTTGCCTCGGGTGGCAAGGGGGAGCGAGGTGGAGATGCTTCTCAGCTTAATCTTCCCCTCCCATCGGCAGAGGCAGGGGGCGCGATGGGGTCGGAGAAGGAGTTCGTCAGCAACGTCACCAGGCTAGACCTGTCCTCCTTCGACCCAGTCACCGGGCTCAGGGCCGGAGCTTTCGTGGTGCTGCCCTTCCTCCTCGCCCCCGTAATCGGGTACGTGGGGGCGGCTTTTGCCGCGCTCAACGGGATGTGGCTGACGAACACAGAGGGCCCGGACTCTGGAGTGCCGCTCAAGGTCCTCATGGTCGCCTGCCTCGCGGAGTCAGCTGCGACGGGGCTAGGGACCATTGCCGGCTCAACAGGGGTGCTTACCCCCTTCTTTGTGGGCCTCGGGGTGTTCTTCCCGATGCTGCTTCACGGCGCCCTAAGATGGGACAGGGTTGGGACGTACACCGCGATCACTTTCGCCGTCGGTGTAGGCCTCCCTGGGGACCTCCACGCGGCCGCCGTGCGGACAGGGTTCTCTCTGCTGGGGACCATCTGGGTACTCTTCGGCATCGCGGCCCAGCGCCGCCTGGGCGGGAAGACCGCACATGGAAGCGGACCGCCGGGGCAGGAGCCGGGGTCGCTGTTCCATCCGGACGCCCTGAAGAACGCCCTGTCCATAGGGACGGCCTCAGCCGTCGGGATAGCGGTCGGGCTCGCCCTGAACCTCCCGAGGGACTTCTGGGTCGTGGTCACCATCATACTGAGTGTGCAACCAAGTTTCAACTCGACGTTCGTCTACACATCGGGGATGGTGCTGGGCACCATGGTGGGGGCGGTGATCGGGGCGGCTGCAGTCGCCTATGTTCCGGGACTCTATTTACAGTTGCTCTTCCTCGTGGTCTTCGCGGTGTTCATGTTCGCGACCAGGGGGGTCAACACGGCCCTGGTGCAGGTCTTCCTCGCCCCCTTCGTGATTGTGCTGCTCAGCCTGATATACGGGCATCAGGTGAACTTTCCAGAGGCCAGGATTCTGGACGTAACCATCGGAGGGGTCATCTCAGTTGCGACGGTGTACGTCCTTGGGCTGGATGTCGTCAGGAGCCACTGGAAGAGGCCCGCCGGGGTGGCGCGCGGCTAGACGAACTCCGCAGGTCACACACGAGGCCTAATGGAGACTGGATGGAGTCATGCGACCGCTCCCTCTGCCTAACTTGGCAGCCAATTCATTCGACACCGAAAAAAGTTTACTCCTGAACCAGCTAGGGGAATCCTTAAAGTATGAAGACTGTCAGTTCCATCCTATGCGCAAGGGCGTAGTCATCGCCGGCGCCGTCATCGTCATCGTCGGAGTAGCGGCGCTGGGAGCCGGGCTCTACCTGCTGGTGGACCGGGCAGGGGTCGCTAATCTGGGGGTTTCTGCGCAGAAGACTACCGTGGTCCTCGCGCCTGGGTCCACCAAGAGTATGGGGGCGACACAGCCAGGGACTATCACAATAGTCGCCTACACCGACAACGCAAGCGCGCCCCTCCAGGTGTCGTCCGCGGGGGCGACGACGAACACAAGGACAGTTACAAGAGGCGGGGTGACGGACTACGTCGCGATTTTCACCTCGCTGGGCGCAAGCCCCATCGCCAGCCAGGTGGTCATGCTCAACAACCAGACCAGGACCGTCTCCGTCCAGTACGCGTCTGTCCAGACAGGGCTCGGAGCGCTGGCTTTCGGCGGCCTGGCGGTCCTTGGCGGCGGGCTCCTCTTCGTAGTGGGCATAATCGTCCTAATAGTGGGCGTGGTTTTGAAAAGGCGCAATCCGCCCAACGTAGATTCACCTGATCCTGCGCCCTAGACCGCTAATCCTAATCCTACACGAACCACAGGGGCAGCCGCCATCCCCTCATCCATCGAATGTCGACGGGAGGACGAGGCGGAGCTCAGGTTTGCAGACCTTGCACCTCTTCCCCCCGAACTCGCGGGCACCTGTGGCTACGCTATCCACCCAGAAGTAGCTCCCCCGTTTGCGGTTGTCGATGCTGACTTTACTGTTGAACCTGTCAGTCGTGATGCACTTGGCGTTCACTTTGTGGATGATGGCTGACTTGTTCGTGCCGGTGATCACGATGAATCCTTCGTCCGCCAGCCTGACCTTACGGAGGTCATCGAAGCTCTCTAGTTCCTTTGACCCCCCCATACCTTGGCTCTTGGCGCTCCTTGAGATAAATTATGTCCACAATTCCACCTCTCCAAAACCCTCCGTCCACACCGCCGTCGCGGAGCAGGGGACGGGGGATGGCGTCAGCCGAGCGAGGGTCGACCAAAGCAGGGCCTGCTCCCCCATTGAACCATGGGTGGGGGCAGCCGCCACCGACCCCAGAGAAGGGCTCTCGACAGCAGCGACGAGCCGTCACACTTTCCACTTGGTTGAAGCGTATAAGGCCTGCAAGTCTACCTCGGCGGGCATGGGTCATGCCACTAAGAACGGATGGGACTTCTTCCTAGCCAAGGGGAAGACCGACGTTGGGGTCGTGGTCATCCACGAGATTTTCGGCTACAGTCCCTACGTCGAGGATGTGGCGACGGAGCTGGCGAAGGGAGGGTTCAGCGCAGCGTCCATCGACCTGTTCAGAGGAGCCAAGGCCGACACCCTGGAGGCGGGCATGAAGCTCCGGGAGTCAGTCACAAAGGAGGTGCTCCGCGACGGGTTGTCTGCTGGCGCAGAGTTGCTCCGGAGCCGGTCGGGAGCCAGGACGGTCGGGTCCATGGGCTTCTGCATGGGCGGGGGTTTCGCCCTCCAGGCGGCCTGTGACCTCAGGTTGGACTTCTGTGTCGACTTCTACGGGCAGATTTCCGATGTCGGAGACGTGTCGAAGCTGAAAGGGCCGGTCCTCCTGATCCTAGGGAGCGAAGACACGAGGGTGACTCCCTGGGCTTTCCAGCAGTTCCTCCCTGCGGCCATGACGCACAACAAGAGGGTGGAGACGCAGCTGTACCCAGACGCAAAGCACGCCTTCCATCGGCCGGGATGGGAGGGCCATAACCCGGCCGCAGCCAAGGACGCCTGGGACAAGACATTGCGATTCATGTCGCAGTTTGGACGTGCTTGAGCAGGCACTAGGCCTTCTGGGCGCGTGGGCCCCGCATTCGTGCGCCTCAGATTCGGCGCAGTTCCCGGGCCCTCCGCGTAGAACCTGGGCAGCATCGCGGTCATACGGCTAACAATGCACTAGAAACACCACCCCACCACTGCTACATGAACTGGGTCGACGGCAGACTTATACGGAGGTCAGGCGTCGCATGGTCGATTCGAATGGTTTCAGAGAAGATACTCCGTTTTCAGAACAAGAACAGGGACCTAAGTTCCCTCGCCCAGCAGATAGCGCAGCAGCTCCAGTCAGAGGGGTACAGGACCAACGTAGCAGCAGCGCCACTTGGTACAATCATCCAGGCGCAGAAGGGAGGCATACTCAGGGACCTGATCGCCTCGGAGAGGGCCTTCACCATCATGGTGACCGGACAGCCCGACGACTTCTCCGTCCACATAGGGGTAGGCAAGTTTTTCCAGAACCTCGGGGTGATGGCAATAGAGGCCCTGCTGCTTTCAGAGCTATTCCTTGCTGTGGACATCCCTGAGATGCTCTGGACAGAGCACGTCGAGAAGGGGCTGGCGAAACAGATAGCACAAATCGTCGGCTAACCCTCCTGGTGGAGGGGCGACGACGTTGCCAGGCGATGCCTGGGCAGCAGATGCGTCGAGGTAGGGCCCTCGATGTCAACGGTCAGCGTCGCGTCGTGATCGGCCCTGGGTTGAAGAGGAGGCCTGCCGCTAGCAGTGGAGGGAGCTTCCGCGCTCTTGCACGACGCCTCCGGGATCTGTGATTGGTTCATCCCAGTTGCAGCATGCGGACCAGGCCCGGTGTGCCCGAGGCACCCTTAAAGCCCAAGTCGGAACGAACTTACGCCCTGTTGGCCCCCGCCATTCCGTCCGAAGCCCCCGAAGGAGGGGGAGCCGGGACCGCCGGAATCCAGATTCCTTCGTTCTCAGTGGGTGTGTGCGCCGCCGACAGGATGGACGACCCGGTGGGCTTCATACGCTCCATACTCAAGGAGTCGGCCCACTCCCCCGCCGTCATGAGGGAGCTCGTGGTCGTAGCCAGCGGGGTTCAGGGGCCGACCCTGTCTAGGCTAGAGCAGGCAAGCGAGTTGGACGAAAGGGTGAAGCTCCTAGTGGAGTCAAAGAGGCGCGGGAAGGCCGAAGCGATCAACCGCATACTATCGTCCGTGTCTGGGGAGTACATAGTCTTCGTGAACGCAGACGCGACCCCGGAACCGGGCGCGATGGCGTCCCTCCTCCGTTTGGTGTCTTCCAGTCCCACGAACGGCGCGGTCTCTGCGCTCCCCGTGCCAGAGACTTCAGGAGGGGTCGCGTCCCTCTTGACTAGGTTCATGTGGAGCGCCCATAACGAATGCTCCATCTATCTCAACCACCTGGGGGTGGCCAACCACAGCAGCGACGAGCTGGTGGTCTTCAGGGCATCGGCGACGACCCCTCTGCCTGCGGGCCTGGTGAACGACGGAGCCTACATGGCCGGGGTGGCTAAGCGGAGGGGCTACAAGGTCAAGGTATGCCCATCTGCCAAGGTGCGGGTCAGGACTCCCTCCAGGCTCGTAGAGGTCATCCTGCAGCGACGCCGAATCCTCTTCGGTCATGCGCAGGTGTGGCGCAAGGTAGGCGCTCCTCCGATGACCATCGAGTCGATGCTTGTTCTCTCGCCGCTTGCCAGCATACACGTACTGGCCAGGTCGCTGTCAAAGGATTCTAGGTTCCTCCTCGTCCTTCCCCTGGCAGGGGTCGGAGAGGCCTTCGCTGCAGCTCTTTCGTTCGTCGATACCCTGAGGTCCACCACGGCCCACGAAGTCTGGAGGCGATTCGCCTGACCCTGTCGGAGAAGAACGTCGAAAGAATCGACCTGCTCTTCGAGCTGGCGAAGCAGAACGGCTCCCTGATATCAGTACGCGAGCTGGCATGCTTTCTGACCGAAGGCGCTTCGGAACAAGAGGTGGTCGACGCCGTCGCTTCCGACCCACTCCTCAGCTCCAAGTTCGAGCTCAGGGGAGACTACCTCGCCGAAAGGCGCGCGGGCTCAGAAGGAGACGACATCGAAGCGGAGTCCCGCAGCAGGATGAGGGCGGTTTCCAACATGGAATACGCGGCGAGGTTCGTGCGCTTGCTCCGCCCAGCTCGCTTCCGCATGGTGGCTGTGAGCGGATCCACCTCATATGGCTCGGCTTCGAGGTCCCAGGATCTTGACCTGTTCTGCGTCGCCCCCGCAGGGGCTCTATGGCGCTCCCTCACCTGGGGCCTAATCATGGCAAGAGCATCCGGCATCTTCTCCCCTCGGTCTCCCTCTGTCTGTTTTAGCTGCATCATGGACGAGAGATACGCCCGCTCAACGTTCTCCAAGGCCCAGGGACCGCTCTTCGCAAGGGACGCCCTTGAGACGAAGGTCCTCATGGGCCATGACTTCCACAGGTTCCTAATGAAGACGGCAAGGTGGATCTCCTCATTCTATCCGGTTGCCTACGGACGTTCAAGGTCCTCTGGGGATGAGCTCCCGCCCGAGGATCGCCCGAGTGCCTTGGAGAGGGTCTTGAACCTCTTCATGTTCGCCACCGCCGGGAGGTACCTGACGCTGAAGTCGGCCTTGTTGAACAGGAAGCTGATGGCGACGGGTCGGAGCTGGGACGTGTTCGACGTCCGATGCGACGAAGATCATCTGATCTACGAGTCTAGAAGGTACGTCTCGATGAGGCGGAGATACGAAGAGTCGTTCGCGTCGGTCGAAGCAGGAAGGTGAAGGGGCCTGCTCGCAGCCTCCTACTCGCCTGTCGCGCCTGTGCTGCTGGTGGTGTCGGTCCTTATCAGCGTGATTTTTGTGCTGTACGGCCTCAACACCTTCTACCTGACTATAAGGTCCAGGCGATACAAGCAGGTGCGCCTCCTCCCGATTTCAGCCCGCCCAACCGTGGCGATTCACCTCCCGATCTACAACGAGTTCTACGTCGTCGGGAGGCTGCTCGCTTCATGCGCCCGGGTGGCCGAAAGGTACGGGTCTGACCTCGTCAGGATCTACGTCCTGGACGACTCCACCG
>JAJYYP010000018.1:0-13287 GCA_021800855.1 archaeon
GGAGGAGGGGGGACGCTGCCAGCGCCAGCGGGAAGAGGAGGCCCCGGCAGAATCTCAACGGCGCAAGCCGCAGCGGGAGCACTTGGGCACTAACGAAGGAAAAAGCTCAAAAAAGAAGAGGGGTGGGGAGGGAAAACGCTGAAGGGCGCCGCTTCCGAGCCAGGCGGCATGGATGGCGCCAGCTACCGCCCCCGGAAGATGAAGCTCGAGGAGCTGGTGGCGACGCTCGTCGGGGAGCATGCCCTGATGGGGGAAGGGCTCGCCAGGGCGCGGGAGGCTGCCTCCCGGAACGACTACGAAGCCGTGCGGACGGAGCTGAAGAAGCTGGACCCGGTGTTCAGGCAGCACATCGCCGACGAAGAGTCTCAGATCCTGGGGTTGCTGATCGGGAAGCTTGGAGCAAAAGGGGCCGCAGAGGAGATCAAGGTCTTCCAGCAGCTCAGACCGATATACCTGCTGATGAAGAAGGCTGGCGAGCTCGCTTCCATGTCTGCCACCGAGCTCGAGGCCAAACAGGCTGAACTGAAGGACCTCTTCGACAGGCACACGGGGGCAGAAGAAGGACGAGTCTTCCCGAGGGCGAGGTCGCTGTCGGCTGGGCCGGCGGCGCCGGCGTAGGCCAAAGAGACGTCCAAGAAAGAGAGAGGCGGGGAGGGACCACGTCCTTGGTCATCATCAACGGCGAAGTCACACCAATCACGGTCGTCGCAGCAGGAGCGATCGCCTTCACCATGATCAGGGCGACCGACTACACTTCCAAGAACATGCTCAGTATGAATGTGTCATTCGCGGGCGGCGCTGGCAGTTGTCTTCGCGTAGTATCTTCCGGCTAGCTTCTCGTCCGGATTCTGACCTGTCCTACCACAATCATGGCGAGAAGGCAAGTACTCTCGGTCAGGCGGGGCCAAAGGCCCTTCTCAAACTCTGGCAGATTCTTCCAAGCTCTTCTTCTTCAGCTCCGGACCGAATACAATCTCGGCAGCGGCGCCTACTAGCAACACCACCCCTGTGATGACAAACACAGGCAGGAGCCCGCCTACCGTTCCTATGAACGATGCCAGGGCGAAAGGCGCCAATATGCCTCCCAGCCTCCCAAAGCCGACTGCGGTTCCCAGAGCAGAGCCCCTCGCCTTGGTCGGGAACATCTCACCGATCTGGGGATAGAGAACTCCTGCGGCAGCGTACACGAAGAAATACAGTACGATGAGCAGGGCGATGAAAGACGAGAACGAGATTGAAGTCACGATTAGCCCTATCACGATGGAAAGGAGCCCGGCCACCCCGTACGAGATTGTAATGCCTGACCGACGGCCAACCGCATCGAGGACATAGGACATAACGAAGACCCCGACGACTCCGGCGCCAGTTATAGTCGCGAGCAGCAGCGCCACCGTGGAGCCGGGGTAGTTGAACACCTTGGTCAGTATCAGCGGAATCACAGAGAAAGCCGAGTAGTACGGCCAGGTCTCCGTGAAGTTCAGGGTCCATGCCAGAATCAGCCTGTTACGGTACGCCGTGAACAACCTTCCGTATCCACCTGCCTCAGACCCCCTGAAGTCGATCTCGATAGGCTGCACCGGCGGGAGCGGCTTCCCCGCCTTCTTGGCAGACTCTTCAATCCTTTCGACCACCCTTGTCGCTTCTTCGGTCCTTCCCTTCGAGAGCAAGAACCTGGGAGACTCCGGCAGTCCGACCCGTCCGATGAATATGGCCACAGCTATCACCACACCTACGAGGAATGCTGTGCCGACGGCTGTGGATGGAAGGAGGACGGACAGCAGGAAGAAGGCGGTGAAGGATGCGATGACGCCGCCAAGGTCGAAGAGCACGGCGTTTCCCGTCCCCGTGAAGAAGGCTCTGATCCTGGCAGGGGTGAACTCCTGGAGGGCCGAGATGGACGCGCCGAACTCGCCGCCGACGCCAAAGCCTGTGATGGCCCTAAGAACTGCGAGGCTCGCGAAGTTCAGTGCGTTGGCCACGAACAGCAGCCCCACTAGGACGTCGCCTGCCATTATGATTGCAAGGCTCACCATGAAGAGCAGTTTCCGCCCGCGCGTGTCGGCCAGGTGACCGAGGTACACGGCTCCGAACAGTTCGCCTATCAAGAAGATTGGCGTGACAGAGAGGCTTTCCAGCGTCGTCAGGTTGAGGACGTGGGATATCACCCCCAGCTGCGAGCCTGCGACGCTGACGCTGAAGCCCTCAAGGAACAGTCCGCTCCCCAAAATCAGGAGAATCCTGTAGTGCCAGGATGTTGTAGGTAACCTGTCTAACCTCGGCAATAAATCGGTGCTTATCTTGCTATCTTCCCTTTTACCGGAAGACAACGCCCCAGCAATAGGGAGGCCGATTATATAAGTGTGGATAAGGGTGCCGTTGCGATAACCCATTCTCGAGCCGACTGTCTACCCACCTTGCGATGGGAGCTGAACGGGCCCCAGAACCTATCGCTGGTTGTGAGACCCCACAATATGCTTCCGAAAGCCGTCTAGGACCCACACATCTTCAGAAGAAATGATCGACCGCTGGGGACCAAGTTCTTGCCTGCCTGCTCTACATTAGTGGATCCTCTTACAGAGAGATGACACACCAAAGTGGCATGATCCCAGTCAGCCACGTGCCTGTGTCCAGGTGGGTCCTTGTGGTGAGGGGGATCGTCTCGGAGTTGCCAGGGAGCATAGGAGCCTCGAAGACATCAACCGGACAAAGCTGAAGGTCCAAGGGAGGCAGGTCTTTGTACGGGTTGCGATTGGCACGGCCACCAAGGGGCTTATGGCGGTCTACGCGCTCTGCTGCAGGTCTTCCATCAACACTAGTCTTCCTGAAGAGGGCGATGGAGACATGCATCAACCTGCCCGTCGTCCCCGTGAACGGAGGGCCAGGTACCCAGAGACGCGGGCGCTGGACAGGTACGGCCTGAAGTGGCACCACATCACTTTCGGGGAGAGGAACGCCATAGAGGGCGTTCAGGACTCGGTGTGAGGACCAGACTTTTCCACGACACCCTCACCTCACACGATGAACGGCCTCAAATCGTTCATGAGCATATGCAAGACTTGTACGCCCATCCGAGGGAGCATGAGAGACTCGGAAGGATACTACTGGAGGTGACGTTATCGTAACGGAATCGCTTTGCTAAGGAACGACTTGATCGAAAGACGAGCCGGCAGCAAACGCATCGGGTCCGTCGGGGGGTACAATGGGGAAGCGGAGGCACCTTAGGTGTAAGAGAAGGCCGTTCACTGTTGGACAGCATCATGGATTTGATGGGCTACGCGCTAGGAGAGTCGCTGGAGACTGTAGCTTTCAGATCCATCAACGAGTGAAGCGGTTCCTCGCGGTCGACGTGAGGCCGCAGCGCCCTCGGCTCGGGCGCTCTCAGGCGGACAGCCTTCCTTCCCACATCGTCTGGTAGAAGGCGTACATGCTCCCCTGATCGAAGACGAGGGGGCTGTTGGGCCTCGGATACATGTCAAGGCACTCGCGCGCCAAAGCCGGAAGCTCCTCCTCCTTCACTCCAAGCTCCTTCATGTTAGTCGGTATCTTCAGGTGCTTCAGCAGCTCGATCACTCTCCTCCCTATGGCTCCGCCCAGCTTCGCGGGTTGTTGCCCTCCTGCGTCAACTCCGAAAGCGTCGGCCAGCCTTGACATCTTGGGGGCGCAGGCCGCGGCATAGCCGGAGATGACGTACGGCAGTGGAATCCCGCAGGAGACGCCGTGAGGTAACCTGAACCTGGTCGCAATGGTGTACCCTATAGAGTGCCCGTAGACCATCTTAGCCTGGAGCGAGATCCCGCCCAGCAGCGCCCCTAAGCTCATTGACTCACGCGCCTTCCTGTCGCTGCCATCGTCGAAGGCTCGCTCGAGGTTGCAGGAAATGAGCCGGACCCCCTCAAGGGCAATCGAGTCGGTTATCGGACTGGCAGCTGTCGAAAGGTATGCCTCCACGTTGTGGCAGAGGGCGTCCAGGCCAGTCGCCGCCGTCACAGATTGCGGCATGGTCATTGTCAGTTCAGGGTCAACGATGGCGACGTTCGGGAGCAGGAAGGGGCTGTTGATCCATTGTTTGTGTCCGTCGACGGTGACCATGGAAGTCACCGTCAGCTCCGCGCCCGTGCCCGCAGTCGTAGGGACCATGATGGACGGCAGTGAGGGTTTTACGAACAGATTGTTCCCTACGAAGCCGCGGGCAGGCCCTGGGTTGGTCGCCAGCCCCGCGGCAACCTTCGCCATATCCATGCAGCTGCCGCCGCCGACGCCGACGACCAGGCCGTAACCTCCCTGACGGACCCGCTCGCCGACAGACTGGGCCACCTCGATCCTGGGCTCGGCTTCGACCCCGTCGTAGACCTCCACAGTCCCCTCCCCCAGCGCCTTTACGACCCTTTCGACCACTCCGGTCTTGACCATAACTTTGTCTGTCACGAGAAGCGCCTTCGCAGTGTTGAACTGGCTTGCCTCCTTTTGGACCGACTGCAGCGCCCCGAAGCCGAAGACGATCTTCGTCGGCAGGTAATACGAGAAATTCATCGGCGTGAACTGCCCGAACTGCTTTTAAAACGATTGCCAGGGGAGGCTCCACCGGGGACTTGTGGGTCTCGGACCCCCAAAGTGTAATCGCCGATGACAAGACTTGATCTGTCGCGAAAGAGGCTGTTTCTATTTGACTTGGACGGCGTCTTCTACAAAGGCAAGGAGACCCGCGTAAAGATAGGTGGCACGCGAATAGTCAGCCAGCTGAGGAAGAAGGGGAAGAAGCTGATGATCCTCACCAACAACTCGACCGACACGGCAGAGACGGTCCGAGAAAGGCTCGCAGAAATCGACGTCCCCCTCGACTTGAACGAGATTATGACCAGCGGCCGCGCCACGGCGGATTACCTCAGAAGCAAATTCGGCCAGGTCGAATATTTCTTACTGGGTGAGGCCGGCCTCGAAGCGGAGCTTCGGAGCCAAGGTCACATCAGGACTCATGGGCTGAGCGCTGATTTCGTGGTGATAGGTCTAGACCGGCACCTCACCTATGGGAAGCTCGACAGAGCTGCCGCCGTTGTCAGAGGGGGGGCCTCCATTGTTGCTACCCACGCCTCACCTCTTTACATGTACAGAGACGGCCCAGCTCTGGCGTCAGGTCCGATCCTGAAGGCGCTCGAGTACGCGACAGGGAAGAGAGGCAAGGTGATAGGCAAGCCTTCGCCTTTGATGTTCAAGACCGCCCTCGAAAGGACAGGGGTCCGAGCCTCCGACGCAGTCATGGTCGGCGACCAGCTGGACACGGATATTGAGGGCGCCGCCGGCGCAGGCATCGAATCTGTCCTGGTCCTCTCAGGCCTTGACCGTCCTGCGAAGAGAAAGGGTCTCATAGGCTCGGTGGAAAACGTGGACGACCTGGCCGATTACTTATGACTAACCCAGCAGGTTCGCTTTTATGAACTTCGGGTCGACCTCGACTCCAAGGCCGGGACCACTGGGCACTGCTATCTTCCCGGCGGAGAGCTCTGGGAAACCAGGTGCCAGCTGTTGAACGAGAGGGTTGTCGAAGGCGTCGTACTCCACCCCGATTGACCCCAATGCCGCCGCAACCTGCAAGGAAGCGGCCAGCGACAGCGCAGAATTGGCTCCCACCATCGGTGAAAAATCGATCCCTCTCTTCGAGGCTTCACGGGCGACTCTGGCCTCGCAAGCTATGCCGCCGCACCTGCTGACGCTCGGCTCCACGACGTCTACCAGCCCTCCCGAGATTGGCCGAGCGAAGTCGCCAGCGTACCAGGTTTCGCCCGCCCCCACCTTGACCTTCCTCCCCTTTGCAATGGCTGCGTATCCGTCAAAATCGTCAGAAGGCACGGGTTCCTCGAGCCATGCGAGTCTGAATCTCTCGAACTTCTCCATGGCCTTGGATGCGCTCTTGGTGTCGTAGGCTCCGTTGGCATCGGCAACCATCATGCCGTCACCCCATCGCCTCCTCGCTTGGGCTAGGAGCCTCGTGTCCGTGGCGACGCCGAATCCGACCTTCAGCTTCACCCCCTTGAGACCAAGGGACTTTATCCATTCGATCTGTTCTGCGATGGGTCCCCTCGATTCGAATATGGAACCTGCGTAAGCCGGGACGCTTGCCGAGCTCCGCGCCGAAAGGAGTTTGGCTATGGACTTCCCCTCGGTCCTACCCCAGGCGTCCCACAGTGACATCTCGACTCCGCTCAGCGCTTCCATGGCGATTCCCCTGGTCTGGCCGCGAACCCTGAACTGCCGGTAGACGTCTTCCCACGCCGCCTCGGGCCGGGGGAAGTCCCTGCCCTCGAGGTGGTGTCCCACCCACCTCACCAATCCGGCGGTGGCCTCAGCTGAGAACCTCGTCATGGCTTCGCCCCATCCAGGCACTCCGTTCCAGACTGTCCTCACGAGGACCGACTGGTAGTCCTCATAGCGAAACGTCCCAGCGAGCAGCCTATCCTTCATCTTGACCCTCACAGGAAACGCTTCGACGGATTCGATGGTCACACCTCAGGTCTATCGTGGCAAACTTAAATTGCTTCAACGGCGTCGCTGTCACCTGTGCAGGAAGGGAAGGGTGCGGCCGGCATCTGGGCCCGCGCAGGACAGCCGAGCCTTCCCTAGGCGCATCCCCCATGGTTGTAGGCCCGAGAGGGCCTGCTCATCCTGTGGGATGGTGGAAGTCAAGTGTGGCACATGCTGAAGCCGCTCAAGGCACAGCTATCCTGCCGCGCAGGCTGTCTGCTCTGTTGATGACTATGACATCGGTCAGCTTCAAGACAAGGAGGCGGTTGCGGACCCCAAGAGCGCGCCGTAGACGACTGGACCTGAAGCACGTGAAGCTACCGAAGTTGACTAAGCGTCGGGCATACCGTGGACCCGCGTCAATGTGATCGTCCTCCACCAAACGGCCTCCTCGTCGGAAAACGCCGAACCCCTCGTGCGTCCTCGTCCTAAACCCCGCGCCCTCTTCCAAGGGCTGCGAGTGCGTAGTCCCGGGACGCTATGGAACGAGAACTTCTTGACGAAGGCCACGGGACTGCATGTGAGAACGCGTTTCACGATGTTCTATCCTGCGTCATCCGAATTGAACGTGAGAAGACCCGCTTAGTCGAATTTCGGCCTTTAGTCGACCCAGACTGATTTCATGTTGGTAAGCTCCAACATGCCATACCTGGAGAGTTCCCTACCCACGCCGCTCCTCTTGACTCCGCCGAACGGGAGGCGAGGGTCGGACGTGACCCTCTTGTTTATGAAGACCATCCCAGCTTCGATACGCGGCGCCAGACGTTCAGCTGCGTCAGAGTCTCCCCACACCGAAGCGCCTAGCCCGTAGGGGGTTTCGTTGGCGAGAGACACCGCCTCTTCATCCGTCTCGTACTTCTTCAGTATCGCGACGGGACCGAAGACCTCCTCGTCGAAGAGGATATCCGTCCTGACCACCGTCGGCGGCACGAAGTTCCCGTGCAGGCCAGTCTGTGCCTCCTCCACCTTTCCGATTTCGCCCAGTCGTTGAATCTGTTCCCTGACTATCTGCGCTTGGTTCCTACTCGAGAGCGGACCGATGAAAGTGCCAGAGTCGAGGGGGTCTCCCGCCTTGACTTTGGCGAAGCCTTCCTTCAACTTGCTGTAGAACTCGTCGTACACGTCGGCATGCACAATGAACCTCTTCGCGGAGATGCAAATCTGTCCCGCGTTCGTCAGGCGGGAGCTCACCGCGTTCTCCACCGTCCTGTCCAGGCCCGTGCCGTCGATAACTATGAACGGGTCTGAGCCGCCCAGCTCGAGGACCGCCTTCTTCAGATTCTTCCCAGCTTCAGCAGCTATGCGGGAACCCGTCCTGTCCGATCCCGTGAATGCAACGCCGTCCACGTGGCCTATGATGGAGAGCGCAGTGTCCCCTCCACAGATTGTTGACTTGAAGACGTCGAGGCCGAACAGCTCCTCCAGCTTCCTGCTCGTCCCAGAGACGATCGAAGAGTGCTTGAGCAGGACTGCGTTGCCCGCGGCGAGCGCCCATACGGCAGCGCGCATAGCCTGCTGGACCGGGTAGTTCCAGGGCTCAATCGCCAAGACCGTCCCGAGCGGCTCGAAGCGTACGTAGCTCCGCTTCGCTTCGGTCTTCACCTGCTCGGGCGCTAGAAACGACTCCGCGTGCTCGATGGCATAATCGAGCAGCTGGATCGACTTCGTCACTTCTGAGCGACTCTGGGTTATCGGCTTGCCCATCTCCGAAGTCACCAGCCGGGCCAAGTCGTCTACGCTCGCCGAGAACCTCTTCTTCGACTCCTCGAGCGCCTCCATCCTGCCGTGTATGTCCCGCCTCCACCTCTTCTGGCTCGCCTTCAGCTGTGATAGCTTCGCAGCTATTTCGTCCCAGCCGTCTTCTTTGTACTCTGCGATAGTCTCATCCGTGTAGGGGTTGACCGTCTTCACAGCCATCTTCTATCACCCACGGTGATAGTTGGGGCGCCAAGTTAAATATCTTCAGAACGCCACGTACGCGCATGGCCGTCGCCCAGCAGGTCGCGGTCCCGGGGAGGAAATCCCACGTACGATGGGCTATAACGACGCTGCTGACGACCGTCATCGCGGTCAACTACATCGACAGGATAATATGGGTGATCGCGGAGCCGAAGTTCGCGCAGACGTTCGGCTGGTATTCGGGCACCGGTCCCCTCCCCGCGGTGGCCTTGAGCGACATAGCCTTGATACTCTTCATATGGTCTATGGCCTACGCCTTCTTCAATTTCCCTGGCGGGTGGATAGTGGACAAGCTCGGCATAAGGAAAGGGATGACGACGTTCCTCGCAATCTGGTCGGCGTTCACCATCGCTACCGCCGCCACGTTCAACTTCATCTCGATGGCGGTGGTGAGAGCCATCATGGGCGCGGGCGAGGGACCCGTCTGGCCCATAAACGGTAGGAACGCGAGGACTTGGTCGAATCCCGGCGAGGAGTCGACGATGTTCACGCTGGCAGGCTCCGGGCAGGCAGTAGGGCCAATCATCGCGGCTGTGGTCGGAGGGCTGCAGGTGTCCCTCTGGGGGTGGCAGCTGACCTTCGTCTTCTGGGGAATCGTAGGGCTCCTCCTTGTCGCCGTGTGGTATTTCTACGTCAGAGACTCTCCGCGGCTCCACCATGGAGTAAACAAGGAAGAGCTCAACTACATCGAAAGCACGCGGGGGGAGGACACAAAGGGGACCAACATCTCCAGCAAGGACACGTGGAAGATAACGATGAAGCTCGCGTTCACGACGAAGGCGGGGTTTGGCGAGCTCCTGATCTTCGTCTCCTTTGCGTACATACTCGGCGCAATCTTGTCCTGGGTGCCGACTTACTTCTACAGCTCCTTCCTCCACAACGTTACTAGCACCGGCATCTACTCGGGCGCCGTCTACGCGTCGCTGCTGGGAGGCTATCTGGCGTCGGGCCCCATAAACGACGGGCTCTCGAAGAGGATGGGGCGGGCAAACGGAAGGAGGGTAGCAGCTCTTGTCCCGATGGTTCTGATGATCCTGTTCGTAGCGGCATCCTACTTCACCGGGAAGGCGGGCGCTTTTATCCCCACGGCGATCCTTCTCGCCCTCGCCGGAGGCGTGATGAACATTACCGTCGGGTCTTGGGCGGCCAACGCGCTCACCATCTCGCCTGGCGAGACGAGCGCCACGGTCTACGGGTTCTACAATGGCGTTCTGAACATAATGGGAGCTTTCACCTCGCTCATCATCGTGGGGCTGGCAATCAGGTACGGCTTCCCAGTGGCCATAACGAGCACAGTCTTCTTCATGGCACTGTTCATAGCGGCCTACTCGGTCTTCATCACGGAGAAGTCGATGAACAAGGCGATCGAGAAGGGCAACGCGATGCTCGCCGCCGCCAAATCACACGCCGCATACTGAGCGCCCATCAGAGGGGCGGGCGCCGCCGCTGGGTCGCGCGGAGGTGCAGTTGCGAGTGCCGTTCATCTGTCGTCTCCATGATGAATAGCGACTGTAACCTAAGCACCTGCCGGCCGCTCGACTTCTGACCGGGAGAGGGACGCGTCCGTGACGACAGGCAAGCGATGGTTCGCATGGAAGAGATTTGTTTATCTGCGGCCTGTTGTGCCTTTCGGTCGGAGAGCGCGACATCCATGAAGATGTACATCGACGGGCAGTGGGTCGGTTCGTCCTCGGGGCGGGAGTTCGCAGCCGTCAACCCGGCTACCGGAGAGGAATTCGAAACGGTCCCTATGGGGGGCGAAGAAGACGTCAAGGCAGCGGTGGACGCCGCCGACGCCGCGCGGAAGTCCTGGAGGGACCTGCCCGCGAGCCAGCGTGCCGACTATGTCCTGAGGGCAGGCCTCCTGATCAGAGAACAGTTGGACGCGATTGCGAAAGTAGACGTGCAAAACGTCGGGAAGCCGATCAGGGAAGCGAGGAGGGAGGTAGGCGCAGCCGCGACCGCCGCCATATACTTCTCCGGTATGGCCAGGAGGATGTACTCCAATGTGGTGGACAGCGAACAGCCCAAGAAGTTCACGATGGTCGTCAGGAGGCCTGTAGGCTTGGTGGGGGTGATCACGCCCTGGAACGACCCCGCGTCGCTGGGCATGTGGGGGCTGGCTCCGGCGCTGGTGACAGGGAACACTGTCGTCTTCAAACCCTCGTCCAACAGCGCGGTCATCTCCGCCGAGCTGGTGAAGGTGTTCGAGAAGGTAGGCCTCCCGAAGGGGGTGCTGAACATGGTCACCGGCGGAGGAGGGGAGGTGGGCGAGGCCCTGATACGGAACAGGAGGGTCGACATGACTGTCTTCACCGGGGAGAGCGCAACAGGGAGGCACATAGCCGAAGTCAACGCCCCTCTGTTCCGAAGGCAGGTGATGGAGCTGGGCGGAAAGAACGCCCTGATCGTGGCCAAGGACGCGGAGCTGGAGGTGGCCGCGCGCGCCGCACTCTACGCCGCCTTCAGCAGCGCGGGCCAAAAGTGCACGGCCGCTTCGCGAATCATAGTAGAAGAAGAAGTGGCGGACAAGTTCTCCCGGATCTTCGCTGACCTGGCCTCGAAGCTGGTGGTAGGCAGCGGCATGAGGGAGGACGTCGACGTCGGGCCTGTAATCAGCTGGTCTCAGAAGGAGAAGGCCCTGAACTACATCGAGGCGGGAGAGCGCGAAGGGGCAGTCGTCCTCGCGGGCGGCGGTGCCTACGAAGACGAGGAGCGAAGCAAGGGCTTCTTCGTCAAGCCAACCGTCTTCGGCTCGGCCCACAACGACATGAAGATAGCGCGGGACGAGATATTCGGGCCGGTGACCGCCATAATACCCGTAGACGGCATCGACGAGGCCATAGAGGTAGCAAACGACACGCGCTACGGCCTCTCCTCCGCTATATACACTAAGGACATCAAGAACGTCTTCAAGGCGATAGACGGGATAGACGCGGGGCTGACCTTCGTCAACCAGGGCACGGTGGGGCCGGAGGTGGGTGCGCCTTTCGGCGGGGTGAAGGACTCGGGTTTTGGGATGGAGCTGGGCGAGGAAGCCCTCGAACATTTCACGAAGAAGAAAACTGTCTTCATAGACTACTCCTACGGAGACAGGCCGTGGTACTTCGGCCTGCCGAAGGGCTAGGAATTCACCTACCGCAGCCTGATTGTTCCCGTCCCAGCGTCAACTTCCACCGCGTCCCCCGACTTCACGCGGCTTGGAGCCTCGGGCCAAAGCATGACGGGAATCTCATTGCCGTAGAGGACCTTGGCCACCACGCTTCCTATCACCGCCGCCGGGTCGACGGAGGATGTGACCACGGCTGCTGGCGCGTTGCCGAGCCTGGCTGTCTCCAGGAACCAGGCGGAAGCCGTCGTGGACCCCTTGCCGTAAGGGTAGACAAGGACAGTCCCCTTCACGTTCTTCCCGAGCAGGTCGCTGTGGAGGTCGGTCACCCTCCCCGTCCTCGGGTCGACCCCGTGGGCGAATGTGAAGGCCTTCTTAGAGACGAGGGCGAGACCCTCTGCCTCCCCGCCGGTCATCGTCCTGACAGAGCACGACTCGGTCACGATGTGGCCTCCGCTATGATGTCCTTGAGCGGGGCGTAGCGCATTCTTATTTCCCCCTCTGACATGATCGTCTCCGCCAGTTTCGCCGAATTGGTCAGGACGGTCCTGAAGCCCATCTCTTTCAGCGGCGAGATCTCTCCGTCGGTGGAATGGGTCAGCCTGGCCCCGGAGGCCTCTATGGCTCTCCTGACCCCAGACTCCGTCGCCTCGTCGTACGCCTGCTTCGAGGTGTACACGTACATGCTCGACCCGCGTCGGAGCCTCCTACCGGCCAACGCGCCGGCCAGCCAGCTCAGCTCGTCGTGGGACAGTTGCGGCACGCCGAGCGCCACAAGGTCCGCCTTCTCATCAGTCTGGTTCAGCTCGCCTTCGACCTCCTCCATCTCCCTCCTGCCTATGTCGATGACCTCAACCTTCTCTCCGCCAGTCGCCTTCGCCACCGAGTCGCAACCGGGGGTGAAGCCGACGAAGTGGATCATAGTCACCGGTCCACCCGTGGCCGCGGCCGAACCCAGGTGCTTCAGGCTATCGGAGGTCGAGGACTTCGGGAGACCGGAGAGGACGGGGACTTTCGAGCCGCAGTGCCTTCCGATGTAGAACCCCGCGCTCCTGTAGTCCAAGTCGGACGGGTCGCTCACCGAGAGCTTGAACGCCACCCTGGCGACCCGGTTCTCGTCAAGCAGCATACCGTATCTGGGCGTGAGCCCAGTCAGTGCGCAGGCAAGGTCTAGGCCGGAAGTGATTTTGTTCGTCCTGCACCCCAACAACGAATTGGCGTAGACAACGGCGTTCGATTCCGCCCACGCGAGAATCTCGCCCCGCCTCGGTATATTGCACGTCTGGTACTGGACGCAGGTCCAGCACCCCGTCCCACCGAGAGCTTCGTATGCCCTGAAGAGCTCGAACTGCTTTTCGGCGAACTCCTCAGGGACACCGAAGCTCCTCCAGTTCTCTGGGTCGACGCTGGCCGGGTCGACGCTAGTCTTCACGGCGAACCTCCCCCCACCGTCCTGGAACTTCTCGAGCATGTCTATCCCCGCCTCATGGAGGCTGCTGTAATGGGCCAGCACGTGCGCCGACGAGATGGGCACGAGCGAGTCGGCCCCCATGGCGTCGCCGACCTTGGTGAGTATCTCCATCGCGAGCTGTCGGGCCCTCCCTTCTTCCCCCCTCAGGGCCCTCTCCTCCTGGCGGTTTAGCTGCATGGCGGTCGACGGTCGTCGCTGTCTTGAAACCGCTGTAATGAATCTTCCTGGCTCC
>JAJYYP010000018.1:13387-21704 GCA_021800855.1 archaeon
TAATGAATCTTCCTGGCTCCGACCGAGGGGATAACCGCCGTCGCTCGCTCAGTGCCAATCAGCCGAACGCCGACCGGTCGGCCATAATCGCGGTCAGCGGACTCGGCGACATCGACGACATGTTACATCTTAAATGCATCTTCGTTTCCGCGGTGGGCTCTTGAAGTTCAGGATCAAGAACTTCCTCGCCATAGGAGAGAGAAAGACGTTCGTCGAAATCCTAGAAATCGTCAGGATCGCCAAGAAGGCGAACGAGTCCTTGGCAGAGATGTTGGCAAACCCTAGCGGAAACCTTCTGTCGATTGGAAACGAGGACATCAGGCTTCTAGAAAAGAAGTCAGATGAGATCACGTTCAGGATAAAGGGGGACATAGAAAACGGCGCGGTCAGCTCCAACATCCTGGACAATCTCCTCGCCTGCGTCGACGTAGCTGACAGCATTGTCGACGACTATTACTATGCCAGCAGAGAGCTGAACAGGATGGCTGGCGTCAGGTTCGACGGGAGTCGCTCCGAACACACAGCCGATTTTGATGCTTGCCTCACGAAGATGCTGAAGCTGGCAGCCGACGCGTTGGCCACCCTTGAGACATCGCTCACCAGCGATGGTCTGGAGAAGATCCGCGATCTCCGCATGGACATACAACGCATCGAGGAAGAAGGCGACAACATCAAGGACGCCGGGTTCGACAGGCTCTACGCCATGGCCTCGGAGATGCACTATCTCCAGTTCACACACTTCTCGGAACTCCTTCATAAGTTCGACGACGTCCTAGACGCCTGCGAAGACATCGCGGACCTCGTGGTCACGATAACTACGTCCATCTCCAGATGACAAGTCGCAACAAGAGGGAGGGGACCGTTTTCAGGAGGGCCTGACCCAGGGTGCAGCTCTGGGAACTTGTCTCCGCTGGCGTCTTCCTCGCCGTGGCCCTGGTCTCGGGGAACAATCTGTCGGCCTGTGTGGGTACAGCGATCGGCTCGGGGGTGGTCAGCCGGAGGTTCGGGACTGCTCTGGGCGCGGCCGGCTACGTGACCGGCCTCCTTGTGCAGGGCCCCAACATGGCCTTCGCTGCGCATACACTCCTCCCCAACCAGAGTGATTTCGCGGCTTCGGCCGCGCTCTTCGTCACCGTGGTCGTCTTCGTCTTCGGTATGGCGGCGAGGGTGCCGCTCTCCTTGACCATGTCGCTCGTGGGGACCCTTGCAGGGGTATCGGTCGCGGAGCACCTGCCCATAAATCACACCTTCGTGCTGACAGTGGTCGCGACCTGGTTCCTGGCCCCGGTCGTCTCGATAGCCGCGACGTTCTTCCTGCTCCGGTCCCTCAACGCCTTCGAGCCGAAGGACATCTGGCTGACCGTCCGCGCCTACAAGGCCCTGCTGATCGGGCTGTCCTTCTTTACCGCCTATACGCTCGGTGCGAACACGCTCGGCTTGGTGGTCGCCATAGGCGCCTTCAGCCCCGTGAACGTGGCACTGGCGGTGTCGGCCGCGGTCATCGGGCCTGTCTACTTCAGCCGCGCTCAGCTGACTCGGATCGGGCGAGACTTCTTCAGCCTCAGGTACTCGAACGCCCTGGTGACCCTCCTCGCCTCGACGGTCCTCGTGGAGCTGGCCACCCTCTTCGCAATACCGCTTTCGAACACGCAGACCCTCTCCGCCGGTGTCTTCGGCGCAGGGGTCTCATACAGGCGCAAGTACATCTCGGCGAGGTCGTTCCTGGTGGTCGTCGTGGGTTGGGTTGTGGCGCCTCTCCTCGGCTTCGCCATCGGCCTGATCCTGTGAAGTGTGTCTGAGGGACAGACACTCGTGCCACTCGGCTGTCAGAGCGGGCGTAAAACGCGACGCATGCTTTATACGGTCTGAAGGCCCGTTCCGGAGGGTGCGGCGGCTGCTTGTATTCGGGCACAGAGGGGCAAGGGGATACGCTCCGGAGAACACCCTGAAATCATTCCTGCTGGCTGCCGAGATGGGAGTAGACGGCGTGGAGCTGGACGTCCACCTTTCGAGGGACGGCGAGCTGGTGGTCATCCACGACGACATGGTCGACAGGACGACTGACGGACATGGGGCAGTGAGGGATTTCACCGTCGAGGAGCTGAAGAAACTGGACGCTGGGGCGAAGTTCGGCCGCGAGTGGAAGGGGGCGAGGATACCGACCCTCCGGGAGGTTTTCGACGGGCTCGGTCGCGCGGAGTACCGAATCGAGCTGAAGCACAGCGGCAAGGTCTATCCAAGAGTGGAGGAGAAGCTGGTCTCATTCGTCAGGGATTCGGGGCTGCTGCGCCACGTCGAGATAACCTCGTTCGATTACGACGCCCTCGAGACAGTAAGAAGGCTCGACCGCAGCATCCGCACGGGAATCATCATGCACGGGAAAGCCAGGTGGTTCGTCCCGATTGCCAGGAAGTTGGGCTGCGCTTGGATGCACGCGAATTCTGACCTGGTGGCCGAGGACGACGTGTCGGCGGCCCACCGCAAGGGATTCAAGCTCGGGATGTGGACAGTCAACGACGGGGAGTCGGCAGAAAGGGCCGCCCGCCTGGGGGTCGACGGGGTAACCTCCGACTTCCCAGACGCCGTGGTGAGGACAACCAGACGTTCAGGCAGGTAGCTCCTCTGGGCGTCATGCGACAGGGCCAACAGACTCGGCGAAGCCCCCAACTGATTTAAGGCCCGCGTGAGCCTGTCCGTCATGGACGGTCGGACCACGCTCTGGGGGGCGGTGGCGTCTTCGGTCGCTGCCATCTTCTTCAGCGCCTTCATCCACTCCGGCTACTCCATCCCTCCCATCTACAGCGACATCGCGTCCTTCTGGGGGAGAGGGTGGGTCTCCGCCGGGGAGGTCCCGTACTCGTCCCCGGGCGCCTTCCTCGAATATCCCCCCATCTCCGGGCTGTTCCTCTACACTGCCAGGGTCCTGGGAGGGGCCTTCGCTGGTCTCGCAGGGGGTCTATATGCAGGTTATTACGACAGTTTCAGCGCCCTCAGCCTGGCCGCTGCAGCCGTCCTCGGTTGGTCCACCTGGCGCCTCGCCAAGGCCCTGGGGGTCCAGCTCAACCCGGTCTACTTCGTCCTCCCTAGCATGATAGTCTACGGCGTCTACAACTTCGACCTCTTCGACGCCATGTTCGTCGTCCTCTGCCTGCAGTTCTTCGTCGAGAAGAGGCCGGGGTGGTCCGCCGTCTTCCTCGGGCTGGCTGTGGCGACCAAGGGGATAGCTATCGTCCTCCTCCCCCTCTTCCTTCTCGAGCTGGTGGGGATGAGTAAGCGGGTGAAGTACCTCGCCGTGACCCTGGGGGTGGTGGCTGCCACCCTCGCCCCCATAGCGGTCTTCAACTTCGGATTCTTCGGCCAGTTCGTCTCCTTCTTCTCCAACTGGGGGCTGGAGGACGCCTGGTACGTCTGGATCTTCGGGAGCCCTTTCTCCCACGCCGCCAAGTACTTCGGCTACGCCGTCTTGGGGCTCCTCCTACTCAGGGTGTACACGCTGAAGATGCCTCTCGTCCCCCGGAGCTTCCTCGCCCTGACGGCGTACCTCCTCGGGACATACATCTACGCCCCCCAGTTCAACGTCACGCTTGTCCCGCTGCTGGCCGTCATGGCTGTGACCACCCCTGTCCTCTACTTCTTCGACATCTTCAACGCCATGATAATCCTCACCTGGTTCACAGTCCCCGCTACAGCGACAGGCGGCCCCACCTACCCTTGGACCCTCCCCCAGGCGATGGCCCTCCTCCGCTCCGCGTGCCTGGCGCTCCTTGGACTCTCCGTGGCGGCCGGGACGGGGCACTCCCTCCGAAGGTGGCTGGCCGGCTTGTGGAGGAGGGGGGGCACGCCTGCGCCCCCCGGTCCCCCGTAGCATGCTCACCCCGGACGCGCCCAGAGTACGTAGAGGGTCACCGCGCCAAGCGCGAGCAGCAGCCCCCTGAACCTCATCATCCGTATCACCTCGCCGGCGCCCTCATCCCCCGCCCTCAGCCTGAGGAGTGGGGAGACGAGGAACCAGGCCCCGGGGAGGAGGACGGCCATGCCAGGGGGGAGGTACCCTCCCGCGACTGCGGCGACGTAGAGCGCAACCCCAGAGCCCACGAGGAGGAGGGCCAGGTCGGCCGAGCGCCCCTGACCGAGGGCGAGCGCTGTGGTCCTCCTGCTCCCCGCGTCCTTTCCCATGTCCCTGACCCCCTGCAGGACGCCTGACATGGCCGCCATGCAGAACACAACCCCAGACAGCAGGGCTGTCCCGGCCGTGGGGGAGGCTGAGAGCGCGCCGCCCATGAAGACGAAGAGCCCAGGGACAGCTCCGTGGACGACAACGTCAACCCCCGCCCTTGCCTTGAACTGGGGGCCCCACGAGTACCCCCAGTACAGGGCGTAGACGAAAGGGGCCGCGTAGAGAGCGGGGGGGCCGACGAGGGCGAGTGAGCCGAGGGAGACAGCGGCGAGGACGAGGAAGAGCGCGGCGGCCGAGGACCTGCTCAGGGCGCCCCTGGCAATCGGGTTCCTCGGGGACGGCCCGGAGGAGTCATCCTTCCAGTCGGCTATGTCGTTGAGGACGAAAGCAGACGCCGAGAATGTCCCTATGAAGCAGAGGAGCCCGACGAGGGGGACCGGGGAGCCCAACCCGGCGAACAGCGCGCCTGCGACACCGCAGAGGAGGAATGGGGGGCCGTACTCCTCGAAACGCAGCAGGCTGACCCATGGCCTGACGGCGCTCAACCCCGTCCTGCTTGCCCCCCACCGACTTAAGCGTTGAAGCCCTTCATAGGCTCCGATGCCCATTAGCCCCCTTCGGGCCACGCGGAAGGACGGTTGCATCCAACGGGCAGGCTGCGGCTCGCCGCCGCGTGCCATCCTCCATCCTCGCGTGACCTGCAGGGGTCACCCCTTCCGCCCCCCGAGGGAGACGAGGAACTTCTCGTATCTGAGGAGGAGACCCACCCCGCCGCTCAGGACGCCGAGCCCAGAGAAGGAATGCTCCATCACAACGAGGTCCTCGAGCTTCACGGCCCGGAGGAGGGGGGCCAGGGTGAAGTAGACAGCGACGAACACGACGAGCTCCGCCACGAGGGTGAAGACGTCAGACGAAGGGACGCGGGCGAGGAAGATCGCCCCAGCGTACGCGGCGAGGGAGGCGACCAGGATGGCCCCGTTTGCGAGCATGTCGAGCCTCGCGTTCATGTAGTGGTTCGCCAGGAATGTCCCCACCCCCCAGGCGACGAAGAAGGACAGGAACTGGGCGTAGATCAGGCCGTCGATGCCGAGGCCGAGGTAGAGTGACAGCACGGGGGCTGCGGCAGCGAGGGCCAGCGCCCCCCCGACCTGCAGCGCCATCGTCAGCCTGGGCCTGTTGAAGCCGTTGAAGAACGCGGGGTGGACCGTGTATCCGAACGCGACCGGGAGGTAGGCGAAGGCCAGGAGCTGGAGGTAGGGGACGCTCCCGTCGAAAGACGACCCGTAGAGGACGTGAATGAGCTGGGGGGCGGCGGCGAGGATGAAGAATATTATCGGGGTGAGGAGGAAGGCGACGAACCTGTAGGCGTGCCTGAAGGCGACCCTGATGTCCCCCCCGGCGCCGTCGAAGGCGGCGAAAGCCGGGAAGAGCGAGCTGGTGAGGGCCGACGACACGAGGGCGATCGGGGTGGTGAAGTTGTTGGCCGCCTGGTAGTAGCCGTAGACGGCGTTGGTCGCTATGAACGCCAGTATGAAGGTGACAAGGGACGACGCCAGCCCGGTAAGGAGGGACCCGGCGTAGAGGGGGAGGCCGAACCTGAGGAGGACCTTGATGTCGGAGGCGAACTCGCCCCACCCGCCGCCCCCCTTCAGCTCCTTGACGTAGAGGAAGGCGGTCCCTACGACCCCCCCCGCCAGATAGGCGACGATGTGTCCCACCAGGGCCCCCGTTACCCCGAGCCCCACGACTATCAGCGCCGGGGCGAGGACGAGCTTGACCGACGCACTGAGCACCCCCGACATCGCCGACAGGGCGTACCTGTTCCAGCCGATGGCCGTCGTGCTTATCGTGCTCGCGAACATGGATGAGAGGACCGCGAGGGAGACGAGCTGGACGTAGGGGGTGAGCTCAGGGCGGTGGATGAAGATGGCGGCGAGAGGGCCGGCGAGGACGAACTCTAGCAGGGTGAAGGCGGCGCCCGTCAGCCAGAGGAACCTGATGGAGTTCAGCGTGTAGCGCCTCGCCTGGTCCGCCCTCCCCCGCGAGACCTCGTACGCCGTGTACCGGATGACAGAGCTGTTCACGCCGAAGCCGAGGAAGATGCTCAGGAACCCGGGGATGACCAGAGCGAGCGTGTACGTCCCGAACCCGGCGGGGCCCAGGAGGCGGGCGATCACAATAACCGCCACCGCGAGGACGACGGTCGCCCCGATGTTCCCCGCGAGGAGGACGATGCTCCCCCGCACCGACTGCCTCGCTATGTCGCGGGATTCCAAGCGCGCGGGGCCGCGAGGGTGTCGCCTTTAAGCGGAACATGCGGGCGTTGCGCCCCACGGGAGGCTCGACCCCCCACCGGCACTCCTCAAACCACGTTCGGGAAACCGGATAAGAGGGGGCGCCGAGGCGCCAGGGCTAGGGATGAAGTCACGCGAAGAGAGGATGAAGGAGAGGCTCAAGGAGCGGCACCTCCGCGTCCGGAGGTATCTCAGGAGGCTCGGCCTCAAGAACACGAGCGACCTGACAGTCATCCTGACGGACAGGGTGAAGTACGGCGTCGCCCACACCACAATAAGGGTCAACCCATACCTCTCCGACGAGGAGTTCGACACCACGTTCGCCCACGAGCTCCTCCACTACTTCGGGGTCCCTCACAACGAGTCGACCAGGCACGTCAGGTTCTCGTCCACATCCCTGAGGAGGGACCTTATCAGCAGGGCCCTCGCCAGGATGCTGAAGGAATAGCCTCCGCCGCATCCCCCCGCCGTCGACCGGGGCCGAGCCAGAGCGAGGGCTGCCCCGTGTTGACCTCCCCTCTTTGCATGCGTCCTGCCACGGAGGGTGCCGCAGGGCGAAAGAGGCGCTATCTTCTGATGGTCCGGACAGAGGCGAGGGCCGACGAGGAGACGATGACGCCGAGGGACACCCGTTCTGAATGGCCGGTCGCCCTGAGGGAGAGCGCGTTGTTCAGGACGAACACGGCTGCGGCCACGGCGAAGGCGATGAACGTGGCCCAGAGCTCGCGTGGACCAAACCGTCGCGACACGAGCACCGCCCCTGCAGGCTGGGTGACGAACACGAGCAACGACGCAACCGAGTGGACGACGCCGTGGGCAGTGGCCGCCGCGCCCAGGTGGTCGATGCTTACTCCGGACGAGGCCCTGAGAAATCTGGCGCATGAAGCGGAGGGGCCGGGCGGGCAGAACTCCCGCCGTGGGCGGCGGCCTAGGTTCAGGGCCATGCGGCCGGCGAAGGGCTGGCGCCGGGGGCGGTCACGGTGGCCGGTGCGGGGAGACCCAGAGAGGCGCCTATCCCGTAGCCCTTCTGATGGCCAGCTCTTCCGCCCCGCCGTCCAGCGAGGCGACGAAGGCGCGGAGGAACGCCCGGCCGACCAGCTTTTTCTCGACTTCAGGTGAGGAGTGGACGGCGGTCTCGAAGCTCTCGTCCCCCAGCTTGACCCGGCACCTGGCCGAATAGAGGCTCAGCCTCCTGGAGTCGGGGAGGAGGAGGGAGTACTCGTCCTGCGAAAGCGCGCTCAGGAACCCCAGCGACCTGAAGAGGGGGAAGGGTATCAGCACCTCGCCGTCGAAGCCCGTGTCGACCGCGACCTCCACGGGGAACCTCTCCAGGGTCAGCTCCATCACCGGCACCGGGGGGTCCCGCCTGCGGCTATAGCGCCATTTCAGCTCCAATCTCGAGCACCTTCTTCGCCGGCGGGGCGTCCACGGTGAACAAGAGGGCCACGTCGAACTGCGACGAGAATTCCCGGGCGCTCGCCTGGTCGTCGAAGACCCCCCGCAGCCTTCCGCCCTGCACGACCGCCACCTTCCCCCGATGAGCCCTCAGCCTCCCCCAGGACCTCCGTACGAACTCGCGGTCGGCGCGGGCTTCCCTGTCGATGGCGGCCGTGTCCGAGCCCCTGGCCCACTCCTCCAGCGCTTCGCTGACGGCGCTGCCGATGGGGACCCCCTTCAGCGCAGCCGCCGCCTTCGCCCTGCGATACGCCCCCTCGTCGACCCCTCTGACCAATATGGTCCGCTTCATCCGACGGGATGACGATATACAAGATAATAAAGATGTACAAGCGCGTTGCTCGAGGGCCGAGACAGCCTGGTGAACGTGTCACGACGAGCGTGCGGTCCT
>JAJYYP010000062.1 GCA_021800855.1 archaeon
ACCATACCCAGGTATGGAGCGACGTCAACGAGCTGTCGAGGAAAGGTATCATCGAGACGCAGCTCTCTGGAAAGGGGGTGAGAGGGAGGACGACCATGATTGGGCTGTCTCTGGTATCGGCCAAGGAGCTGATGGGAGAGCTCGAGAAGGGGATGCTCGCAGACGTTCGAACTTGAGAAGCTCCTGTCTTCCTACGGCAGGACCAAGGTGCTCACCATCATGCTCGAGACAGGGGAACTCAACATCTCTGAGATAACTCGGAGGTCCGGGCTATCGCACGGCTCAGCCTCCCGCCATCTCGAGTTCCTCACAAGGTCAGGGATACTAACAGAGAAGCGCTTCAACAGGATAAGGATATTCAGACTCGACCCTGCCAGCCTCATGGCAGGCGCCCTCTCCAGATTCTATGCCGACTGGAAGGAAGTCGGAGGGTCCGCCGAGGCGCTACCGCCAAACTAGCGCTTGGGCTGCCTCAACGCTTCCTTGGCCAGGAAGGCGGCGTAGTTCTCCTCCAGCTCGAGGCCCTTGACCAGCTTCTCCCTGAAACTCCTGTCGGCGCATAGCAGCAGGACGAAGGGCATGTCTTGGACTAGAAACCCTCTCTGGCTCGTCCCCAGCCGCTTCGCCAAGAGCAGGGCCATCTCCTTCAGCTTCTTCGAGTCATTCCATATCCGGAGCTGCAGCGGCCATGGGACCGAGTCGAGGGTGTACCGCAGCCCCCCGTCCCCTAGCGCCGTCCAGAGCTCCGACGCAAGCATTGGGTCGAGATACCTCAGGAGCCTCCAGTCCTTCCCGCGCATCATCCTCCCCATGACCACGTCGGCCCTAGAGATGACTTCGAGTGCCGCCGCCCTCCGCTCTTCGTGAACCCTCGACCTCACAACGGCCGTGAACAGGTCCCGCAGCTTCTCCCTAGGTTGGCCGGGATACACCCTGAGGGCCCTCAGTGCTTCCCTTTCATCGACGGCGTCGAAGAACGCGTCGATCGACTCTGACGCCGTCAGCTCTTCGTCCTTATGCCCCACCATCCCAGTCTGCAGGGAGTTCATCGCAGCCCTGAGATCGCCGTTCGCAGCCCTAGCTATCTTGGCCATCTCCTCGTCGCCGACCCGAAGACCCTCCTCGCGCGAGACCGCCAGAACCCTCTTCAGCACCATCTGGTCGTCTGGTCGCCTGAACTCAATCTTCGTTGCTGCGCTCCCAAGCTTCCTCACTTCGTCTGAGTCGGGGTCGTTTGCTGCCATGAGAACCGGCGCCTCGCTCCTCTTGATGGCATCTTTGATGAAGTCAATCGCCCCGTAGTCAGCCCTCCCGGCGAGGCCGTCCACCTCGTCAAGGAACACTGCTGTGCGTCCCCCAAGTAGGCTGGAGCTCGCCATCGCCTCGCCGAGCTTCTTGGCTAGCTTCTCTTTCGTGCGTGCGTCGCTGGCGTTCAGCTCCACCAGCTGGAACCCAAGACTCTCCGCCACTAGGTGGACGCTCGTGGTCTTCCCCGTCCCCGGTGGGCCGACCAGCAGCGCTGCCCTCCCCCCGGGTTTCCACTTCTTGAACCAAAGGATCAGCTTGGCCCTCGCTTCGTCATTCCCCACCATCTCGTCCAGGGTCTTGGGCCTGTGTTTCTCAGACCACATATCAGAGGGCGCCCCCTATGAACACTATCAACCCGACCGTCATCCCAGCCAGGGCTATGTTCTTCACCCGCAGCGCGCTGGATGCATCGTGCCTGTAGACTATCGTTACGGCCAGGAACGCGAATATGGCGTCTGGGATGACGACTCCGATGGCGTAGACCTCGTTCGCCAATCCGGTCAGGAGGGGCACCCAACTAGTGACTACAGCGAGGAGGAAGAAGAGGGCGCCAATGCGTGATGCAGGCACCAATCCCCTCTTCCTCGCAACGGAATTCACGTCCCTCTTTGCGTCCCCTTCTATGTCGGCCATGGCCTTCACCACTTCCCTCCCTACCCCTGAGAAGAAGGCTGTGAGCGCCATCATGAGAAGCAGAGAGCCTAACAGCGACCCGTGCGCCACCGCTCCGCCATAGATGAACGGGATGGCCAGGGACGAGGCCACGATCAGGTTGCCCCACACGCCCGCCTTCTTCCCTCGGCTGTTGTACAACCACGACAAGAAAGCGTAGAGGGCGGCTACGACAACGGCAAGGAGGTCGAGAGACAGAAGCGCGCAGGCCAACCCTGCGACCAAGGTGGCCGTTGAAATCGCGTTCGCTTCTCGCATCGAGACGCCCCCGCTCGGTAACGGCCTGTCTGGCCTGTTGACCCTGTCGACGTCTACGTCGTAGACGTCGTTGACCACCATGGAATAGGCGCATATGAAGAAGCCAGTCAGGAACCCGAGAGCGAGCTGAGCTGGAAAAACCGACGGAGGCTTGGACACGAAAGCGCCGACTATCACCGCGAAGCCAATCATGGTGCAGTTCACTGGCCTGATGAGCTTGATCGCCCCCCAGGGGTTCATCGCTCAGAACCTGGCCTTGCTGACCTTGTAGTAGATGACCTCGCCGCGCCTTTCAATCACAGCTATGATTGCCTCTTTCCCCATCTTCGCCATTTCTTTCACCGACTCCTGAAGCTCCGACATGCCCTTCTCGATACCTTCGTCCAGGGCGAACACCACGTATTTCGCGGGCTTCTTCGGGTAGTCCCCGCGTTCGTAGACCCGGAGGTCTGTCCCGAACCCGAACCCCTCCCTCACCACGTATCCTCTGCTCCTCAGGTCCCGGTAAATTATGAATTTCGTCCAGGAGTCGCCAGCCCTGCCTTGGGCGAGCTCGGCGAGCCTGTCGAAACTCAACTTCTTCCCAGACTCGGCCACCTCCAGCTTCCCTGCGTATAGCAGGTAGAGCGCTTCGTAGTCGCGCAGGGCCAGGCGACTCCCTTCCCGCGTGCCGTACCCTGATTCCTCGAGCTCACCGAAACGCTCCCTGTCAGTGACATTCACAGTCCCGTCCTCAAGGAGAGCGTTGTACGGCCTGACCTCTTCCCCAGCGGCTCCAGCTTCCTGCATCCGGTGCCGGACGCTCCACCGACTCTATTTGAAGATGATTGGACAACCCCCCGCAAACCCTTTAGTGGGCGCTGGCGTGTTCGCCTGCGTGGCTAGCTTCTTTTCGCTCCGGACAGTGACATGGGAGGACGGGCGCGTGAGGATGATCGACCAGACCGCCCTCCCCAACAGGCTCTCCTACGTGGTCTGTACGACCCCGGAACAGGTGGCCGACGCCATCAGGACGATGGTAATTCGAGGCGCACCGGCGATCGGGGTAGCCGCGGCGATGGGGGTCGCGCTCGCCGCATGCAGGTCGAAGGCTGCGGACGTCCCAGGCTTGGTCCGTGACCTGGATGCATGTGCTATGATGCTCCGCTCTACCAGGCCGACCGCGGTGAACCTCTTCTGGGGAATCGACAGGGTCATGGCGAAGGCGAGATCTTCGCCGTCCGTGAAGCGCGCGAAGGAGGAGCTCGGGTCGGAGGTGAAGCGGATGGAGAATGAGGACGTGGAGGTAAACAGGAGGCTCGGAAGGGTAGGGGCGGGCCTCATAAGGGACGGAGACACGGTCCTCACACAGTGCAATGCCGGGTCGCTGGCCACTGTAGGCTACGGGACCGCCCTGGGGGTGGTCAGAGCAGCCGTGGAACAGGGGAAGCTCGTCAAGGTGCTGGTCCCAGAGACTAGGCCCGCCCTTCAGGGGGCGCGGCTGACTGCATTCGAACTGGCCCACGATGGGATACCATGCACCCTGATCTCTGACACCGCCGTGGGTTACATGATGAGCTTGGGGAGGGTCGACAGGGTCGTAGTGGGGGCAGACAGGATAACCAGGGACGGATACGTCTTCAATAAGATTGGGACTTACCAGGAAGCGGTCCTGGCACGGAGGCACGGGATACCGTTCCATCCAGCTGCCCCTCGGTCGACCTTCGACCTGGAGCGGACCCACGACCAAGTGACGATCGAAGAGAGAGGGGCCGACGAGGTGGTTCAGATCAGAGGCAAGAGGATAGCCCCCAAAGGGGTCCCGGTATCGAATCCTGCTTTCGACATGACTCCGCCGGACCTGGTCACTTCGATGATTACTGAGAGAGGGCTCCTGTCTCCGCCATTCGAAGAAACTATCGCGGCGTCCATGGCTTAATTAGCCGGTGACAGGCCGCCCCCGTGGGCCCGTAGCCTAGCACGGATTAAGGCGTCAGCCTTCGGAGCTGAAGAGGCCTTGGCCTCAGAGACCATGGGTTCGAATCCCACCGGGCCCGCCTGCGCAATGACCCCCCCAGGATCTAGGCGGTGTCAGACTTGGAAAGGAGGTTCATCGCCCTCTCATACGCCCTTATGACGTCTGTCCGTGTGACGATTCCGACCAGCCTGTTGGAATCCCTGGAGACAACCGGGAGGCGCCCGATTCCGTTATTGGTCATCGTCTCGAGCGCTGTGAGCATGGTGTCGTCAATGTGAGCTACGAGGACGTTCTGGGTCATCACCTCCTTGAGCGGAGTAGCGTCCATCTTTTCTCGCGGGATTCTCATCAGGTCGCTCATGGTCACGATGCCCACCAGCTTCTCCCCATCCACAATAGGGATCCCTCTGTATCCCTTCTCGACTACCACCTGATAGGCTGAGCCGACAGAGTCGCTGGAGGAGAGCGTGACTACCGCGTTGTTCATGGCGTCAGAGACGAAAATCTTTGTGAGCAACGGGACGTTGTACTCCCCTCTGTGAGCGGGTGAGTCGGAGCGTTTGGAAACCTGACTCCTGTAGATGGTGTACCTGGGGGTTGTCACGAAGTACGCCGCGACCACTGCCACCATTGAAGGGGCCAGGAGATTGAGAGACCCAGTCATTTCGCTAACCATGAGCATCACAGCGATTGGGACGCGCCCTACACCGCCGAACAGAGCCATCATTCCGACCACCACCAGAGGGGCCGAGTCGGGGATCCACCCTGGGAGGAACGCGTTGACCACCAGCCAGAAAGCGGCCCCTACGAAGCCCCCTATGACAAGCGAGGGGG
>JAJYYP010000063.1 GCA_021800855.1 archaeon
GGGAATTCAGTATATCGTATATCTTCGAATAGGGAACCCCTGAACTTTTGCTTAATTCGGAAGCCGTCAGGGGGCCGCCCTGAAGCAGCGCTGAATATACTTTGATTTCGTATTCTGAAAGGCCCAGGTATACTAGCGATTTTATAGCCTTCTCCCCAAGGTCCATATGTTGACCCACATGCCAGCTTTATTTATCGGTTTCGTGCGTTTTTAAAGTCGTGCGTTTTTAAGGAAACACGAGAGGGCGTCCCGCCTCGGAGCACCAGGTGGACCTTACAGGGAGGCATTCTCCAGCCCTTAGCTGAAAAAGCTCAGCCGTCCCAAAGCCTGATGAGCCTCGCTACAAGGGCATCCACCCTTGGACGGTTCTTCCTGACGGCCGGATCGTTTATGCAGCTCAACCTGTAGAGGTTGCTCATAGCCATCCGCGGGTGGAGCGGTACATAGCCTGAGCTGGTGCTTATCGCCAGGCCATTTTCAACGGCCCTCTCCAGCAGCCCACCTTCAAGGCCGGTTTTTACGCCCTTACCTCCCTTGACGACCTCTCCCCGCTGTTCATTGAAGCCCGCCAGGAGAAGGACGATGTACGCATTGATCAGGCTCTCATCGGAATGGAGAAGGGCGGCCATCTCATTCGCTATGGAACCGGCCATTTTATCCCTTAAGCGCTATTCGGGCACGCTTTCGGTCGTGAGCTTGCCGTCGACCAGCCTTACAAATATATACCTATTATCCCTGAATATGAAGACCACTTCGCTCTCCTTTTCCTCCACGGTCAGAAGCTCCTGACCTATTACTCCATCAAACTTTGCCATTGCGCCTATCACGTATGCCTATCTAACCTTTAAGCTTATGGAGGGCGACCTTGCAGCGACCTGTCCCCTTTCGATATAGGTATGGCGCCACCACTTTACGAAGACCTCCGCGTGCAGCCTGTGCTCGCCCCTTCCAAGGCTCACCGGCAGGAAGCTGAGTTCCCTGGTGAACGTGAACAGGAAATCCCTTACGCCCTGTTCGTCTTCGAAGAAATGGTTGTAGCCGTTCTCATCGGCCGCCATAGCCCATATCATGTTTGTTACGTTGTCGGTCAGGTTGGCATCCCTTGTCCAGAACAGTATCCCCTTCTTGACCCATTTTGCTGAAACAATGGTCTTTCCGAACAGCTGGCCGCCCGACCTGATGCTCATTCCAAACTGCAGCCTGAGGAGTATGTCGTGAGCCGCGTAGGCCTCCTGCCACGTCGCCCTTCTGAACGCATCCACGAGCCCCCCTTCCAGCTTTGCCCTTACAGATACCTTCACCGCTTCATCCAGGCTCACTTCGTCAGTCTGTAGCTTGAATTCGACTGGAGAAAGAAGAGTTGCCCTGGACCTCTCCCTTTCTACCGAAGTTATGCTGATGGCCAATCTACCCGCCGCCCCTTGCTCACCCGATCGCCCGGCCGCCTAACCCAGGTTGCTGACCTTCTGGTATATTTCAGCCGTGGCGCAGGTGGGCGCCTCCGCCTTCATCCCCGGCCTGACCTTCCTGAGCTGTCCCCTGTACAGCCTGTCCTCGAGCTTCTCCCCGTTCTTGGCCTCCCACTCCTCAACCGGCATGCCGTACTTCTTCTGAACACGGTCCCTGTACCATTCGGGGATTACGTTAAAGCTGCAGAACGGTATTATCCTGAGGTCCGGTGTCAGGTAGTGAATGTCGCACCTCTGAAGCCTTTCTTCGTCCTGATTGTACTTGTCCTGGAAGTGCATCATGCCAAGGAAGAGGCTCTTCATCTGGAACTGCCCTATGGAGGAATAGTCGTGCCTCACCAGCGCATTGAAGAGCAGCCTCCCAAGGTTTAGCCCTTCTGGCTGCTTCTTTTTGTCGACGAAGCTGTTTATCCTGAGCGCTGCCTGGGCTATCGTCATGTACTTGTTGCTGCCCGAGTTCAGGTCGTCGGCCTTTTCGTCAAGGTACTCCACCAGCCCCTTGATATCCACAAACTGCGAAATCGGAACAAGTTTTCCCTTGCTCATATAGACATACGTCCCTGCCCCGCAGGCGAAGTGGATTGAAAGTTCATACTGTTTTTTGTGAGTAAGGGATTCGATGAAGTGGGTTATAGGCGAGCAGCTGGGTACCGGGAACCAGTCGTCAGCGGTGACCTCGCCGTTCGTCTGCGCTTCTATCCTCTTGATCGCATCCGGTATGGTTATCCTGTACTTCTCCCTCTCCTTCTTGCTCATCCTTCCGGTAAGCGATACAGGCTGAAAGTTTACCGCCCTCACTATGTCTATGTTCTGCTTGGCATAGTCTATGATTCCCCCCAGCTCGTGGTCGTTTATCGACTTGATGACGGTTGGCACCAGGACCACGCCAAGGTCGGCCTTCCTGCAGGCATCTATGGCGTACGGCGCCTCCCAGTGGTTCTTTGGGTTGGTCTTGGCCGTAACCCCGTCAAAGCTCATGTAAAGGTTACTGACGCCCGCGTCCCTGTATATCTTGGCCAGCTCCGGCTTCAGTGCGATGTTGATCCCGTTGGTATTGAGCTGTATGTGATCGACCCCCTCCTCCTTCAGTATTCTTACTATCTCCGGAAGGTCATCCCTCAGCGTCGGCTCACCACCCGTTATCTGAATGGAGTTGCCGGGGACTGGCCTTTCGGCCTTAAGCGCCTTGGCCATGTTCCTTATCTGTTCATGGTCCGGCTCGTAGACGTATGCTCCCTCCAGCCCCTTCTTTACATAGAAGAAACAGTACCAGCAGGTCAGGTCGCACCTGTTAGTGACTATGATGTTAGCAAGGCCGGTGTGGCTCAGGTGGTTGCTGCAGAGCCCACAGTTTGCGGGGCACTGGCAGTTATCTATGGCGACGTTCGGCGCCATCGTTCCCTTGCCATCATCCCAGTAACTGCTGAACTTGAGATACATCTGATAATCCCCATAGTAGAGCTCCTCCGTCTCACCGTGGTCCGGGCAGGTCCTTGTCATATAGACCTTCTGGTCCCGTTCAAATA
This sequence comes from archaeon, assembly GCA_021800855.1. Lineage (GTDB taxonomy): Archaea > Thermoproteota > Nitrososphaeria > Nitrososphaerales > Gagatemarchaeaceae > UBA183. The sequence continues at coordinate 2,996 of JAJYYP010000063.1, forward strand.
TGGTCGCGGGGAGTATCCTATTGCACTCAGGGCATATGCTCTGAGTCTTCTTTATAACGTTATATTCTACGGTCTTCTTTTCCTCATATTCCTGACTAAGTACCATGTGTTCAAACAAATGCGTTTTTTATATAAATATTTAATAACTTTAACCCGGTTAAATGGTAGGAATTGCGCTGCTATTTACCGGGCACAATCGAAGGCAGCTATTTCACGGTCAGAGGGTCATATCAGGGCCATCGTATGCGGCCGAGCAGGCTAAATAGCCTGGCGCCTTCCTCGTAAGGGAGATGTCATTTATTTTATAGCGAGGGGATATCTAAACAACCGGTTGCAGGCAGGCTACCTGCGATAAGGCCAGAAGGGCTATATTTAAGGCCTTAAATGGTATACAATTATGCCGAAAAGGGCTGAACGGGCAGGCGGTTCGGGCCATTCCACTGGTTCGCCGCTTCAGGGAAGGGCCGGCCTACACGGGGCTCTGCGCCGGAAACAGAACCAAGGACGGATGGCCGCCTCGGCCGTCAATAAAGCCCCTTCCCCCAGGGCCACAGTCACATACGCCATTGTTGACTCGCCGATCGGCAGGCTGCTTGTCGCCACCACCGAACGCGGAATAAGCTGGGTAGGCGTTGGGGACAGCGATGATGGGCTCATTAAAGGGCTCCGGTCCCGGCATCAGCATGAGAATATCATAAGGGCGGACAGGGCCATTCCGTTCGCTGAAGCTGTGAAAAGGTTCTTCGATGGATATGAACCGCAGCTACCTCTGGACATCAGGGGGACTGATTTCCAGCTGGATGTCTGGCGTACCATACAGCGGATCCCACAGGGGGAAACCCGCTCGTACAGTGAAGTGGCGCGGCTGGTCGGCAGGCCCTCCGCAGTGAGGGCTGTTGCTAACGCGTGCGCTTCCAATCCAGTCCCGTTCATCATACCCTGCCACAGGGTCATCAGAAAGGATGGCGAACTCGGGGGTTACGGCTTCGGCATACAGCGCAAGGAGTGGCTTATAGAGCACGAGCAGAAGCTGGCTCATCGAAATTGATCCTACTGCGCCAGGCCACATTCCGTTCGGGCTGGCCCGGCCACCATCAGAGCCCTTATCCGTCCAGCCGGGTTCATGTCGCCTTCCTCCTTGGGAGCAACGCCAGAAGCGCAACTGATGCGGCCGCGAATATGGCAAATACCCACATTACTTCGTTGAGCCCTATGAACGCTATAAGCGAGCCCCCTATAAGCACGCCTATCGCGCCCCCTACCGTATTGCCCAAGCCCCATATCACACCGTTGGCCCTGGTTAGCGCCCCGCGCTCCACCAGCTGCCCTACATAGCCAAGCAGGTTGGGAAAGCCGGTGAACGCGAAGAAGGAATAAACCGCAAACAGGGCTACCTGCGCATAAAAGTTTCTGATGAGGAGGAAGATTACGAAGGAAATGGCAGCCCCAACCGTGGTAATTATGAGAACGTTCCTGCCTCCTATCCTTGAAGTCAGCCTACCAAAATAGGGCTGGCCGATGATGGCCATGGCATATGTTACGGTCAGGACGAGGCCCATCACGGTCTTGGACCTGTACAGGTTTGTCATGAACGTGGGGATGTACATCATTACGCCGGTTATGAACATGGACCTTACGAAGACCATTATCCCGATGGGCAAGAGCAGGTAAAGATAGGGCTTAAGGGGGGTGCTGGACCTTGTCTGCTCCCCCACCCGGGGATTGATGCTCAGATGCCTTAGCCCGGCATATATTATGCCGGCCAGCACGAAGACGAACACCGCGATTACGGTCAGGCCGATCACCTCACCAAGGAATGCGATTATAAACACCAGCAATGAGGGGGCTATTGCCCTGCCCAGGCTTCCCAGTGACCCGTTTATGCCCAGGGCCTTTGGAGCGTTTTGGCCACCATATTTGAGCTGCAGTATTGAACCGCCAAGCGGGTGATAGAAGGCTGCACCGCTGCCCAGCAATATGGACC
>JAJYYP010000019.1 GCA_021800855.1 archaeon
CCAGAGTCAGGGAAGGCGGAGTATCGGAACGGAATGCTAGAAATTTCGTTCTCATTGAAGGACAAGGCTAATAAGGGCTTCAGGAGGGTAAACGTTGTCTGAGAGTGGAGCCGGAGTGAGCCAGCAGCAGGTCCAACTGAAGGTCCTCGAGGCCTATACGCGCGACGTGGGCAGAGGGGTCGCGAGGATAGACTACGACGCCATGGACGCCCTCGACGCGTCCACCGGGGACGTCATCGAGATCAAGGGGAAGAGACGGACCGTCGCGAAGTGCCTCCCTCTCTACCCGTCGGACGAGGGGCGCGGGATAGTCAGGGTCGACGGGCTGATCAGGAACAACGCGGGGGTGGCCATCGGCGACGTGGTCGTGGTGAAGAAGGTCAAAGCCCCTCCGGCCGAGAAGGTCGTGGTCGCGCCGTTGGAGGCGGTCCCGCCGATCGACGAAAGGTACCTCGCCGACGCCCTCGAGAGCGTACCTGTGACGAAAGGGGACAACATAATGATACCATACTTCGGAGGCAGGCTCACATTCCAGGTGGTCGGGGTCAGCCCGGCCGCCGACGCCGCGCTCATCACCCAGAGGACCGTGTTCGTAATCTCGGAGAAGGGAGAAGCTCTACGCGGCGTCCCCCAGGTCACCTACGAGGACATCGGGGGGCTGAAGGACGAGATACAGAAGGTCCGCGAGATGATAGAGCTCCCACTCCGCCATCCGGAGATCTTCGAGAAGCTCGGCGTCGAGGCGCCCAAGGGGATACTCCTCTACGGGCCGCCGGGGACGGGCAAGACCCTCCTTGCGAAGGCCGTGGCTACGGAGAGCAACGCACACTTCATACCGATTAGCGGCCCGGAGATAATGAGTAAGTTCTACGGGGAGTCCGAGGCCAGGCTCCGCGAGATATTCAAGGAGGCCAAAGAGAAGGCGCCGACAATAATATTCATCGACGAAATCGATTCCATTGCCCCCAAGAGAGAAGAGGTGACGGGGGAGGTGGAGCGGAGGGTGGTGAGCCAGCTGCTTTCACTCATGGACGGCCTTGAGGCCCGCGGAAAAGTCATCGTCATAGCGGCGACCAACCGCCCTAACGCCATCGACCCGGCGCTCAGGAGGCCAGGGAGGTTCGACAGGGAGATCGAAATCAAGGTCCCTGACAAGAGAGGGAGGCTGGAGATACTCCAGATACACACCAGGCACATGCCTCTATACCAGAACGACGAGAAGAACGGGGCCGCCGACAAGATAGTCGACTTGGAGAAGCTCGCGGGGGTGACCCACGGGTTCGTGGGGGCAGACCTCGAGTACCTCTGCAAGGAGGCTGCGATGAAGACCCTGCGGAGGAACCTGCCAGATATCAAGCTCGAAGAGGACAGGCTGAGCCCGGAGACCTTGGACAAGCTGGTGGTGACCATGGCGGACTTCGAGGACGCGCTGAAGGACGTGATGCCATCGGCCATGCGCGAAGTCTACCTCGAGACCCCGGATGTGAAGTGGACCGACATCGGCGGCCTAGAAGGGGTCAAGAAGGAGCTGCAGGAGGCGGTCGAGTGGCCGATGAAATACCCGGACCTCTACGACAAGATAGGCTACAGCATGCCGAAGGGGATAATGCTCTACGGGCCGTCGGGGACGGGCAAGACCCTCCTTGCAAAGGCCGTGGCTACGGAGAGCGAGGCGAACTTCATCAGCGTGAGGGGCCCCGAGCTGCTGAGCAAGTGGGTCGGGGAGTCAGAGCGCGGCATACGCGAGGTCTTCAGGAGGGCCAGGCAGGCCTCTCCTTGCGTGATATTCTTCGACGAGATAGACGCCCTGGCTCCGACCAGAGGTATGGGCGGGGACAGCATGGTGACGGAACGCGTCGTGAGCCAGCTCCTCACCGAGCTTGACGGCGTCCAGAGCCTACAGGGCGTGGTGGTCCTGGCTGCGACCAACAGGATAGACATCGTTGACCCGGCCCTGGTGAGGGCGGGGAGGTTCGACAAGCTGATCCAGATCCCCCTCCCAGACAAGCTCGCGAGGAAGGAGATACTGACAATCCACACCAAGGGGGTCCCCATCTCGAAGGATGTGGACCTGGACAGGGTGGTGGAGATGACCGAGGGTTTCAGCGGGGCGGACATGGCCTCGCTGACCAACACGGCGGTCTCCATCGTGCTGCAGGGGTTCATCTCAAAGTATCCGAAGCCAGACGACGCCAGGAAGCACGTCGACGAGGCCGTGGTGACGATAGACCACTTCGCGGACGCCATCAAGAAGGTCCGCCAGTCCAGGGAGGGGAAGCCCATGGAGAAGGTCGCGGTCCCATACTACAGGTAAGAGAAGCCTAATTACGCCGCGTCGGCCGGCGGTGCACGAGCTTGGACCAGCCTGTTATCATAGGTAGGGGGACCTGGCTCGACAAGGTCGCCCACGAGACGGCGGAGCGCGAGAGGCGGCTGGGGAGGAGCCTGTCCATGATGAGGGTGGAGAGCGGGCTGGGGGCGTCTGGGCTCCCGCACATCGGGAGCGTGGGGGACGCCATACGCAGCTATGGGGTCAAGCTCGCCCTGGAGTCCCTCGGACACAGGTCGGAGCTGCTCGCCTACTCTGATGACTTTGACGGTCTGAGGAAGGTCCCTGTGGGCTTCCCTGCCTGGCTGAGCGACTACATCTCGCACCCTGTCTCGCGGATTCCAGACCCTCTAGGGTGCCACGGCTCCTATGCCGAGCATGTGGGCTCGCTCCTCCGCGGGGCCCTCGACAAGATAGGGGTCGAGTACGTGTTCCAGAGCGGGGCCGAGGCGTATGCGTCTGGGAAGCTCAACGGCCAGATAAGGAAGATACTCTCCAGCGCCGCGGTGATAGGGCGGAAGATCAACGAGCTGGTCGGCCAGTCCAAGTACGAGGAGTCGCTCCCATACACCCCGGTCTGCAAGAACTGCGGGAGGATCTACGTCACCAGGGCGCGGACCTTCGACTCGGAGAGAGACACCGTCGACTACGTCTGCGACGGGACGACGCTCGGGGAGAAGAGGGTCGAAGGGTGCGGCTACGAGGGGGAGGTGAAGGTCACGGAAGGGAACGGGAAGCTGATGTGGAAGGTCGAGTTCGCCGCAAGGTGGGCTGCCTTCGACATACGGTTCGAGGCCTACGGGAAGGAGCTGACTGACTCGGTCAAGATAAACGACTGGGTCGCCGAGAACGTCCTCGGCTACCCGCCCCCCTACCACGCGAGGTATGAGCTCTTCCAGGATAAGTCGGGGAAGAAGATGTCGAAGTCGACCGGCAACCTCGTCACCCCTGACGAGTGGCTCCAGTATGCCTCCCCTGAGAGCCTAAGGCTGCTGATGTACAAGAGGATAGTCGGCGCGAGGAACATCTCACTAGAGGACGTCCCGCTCTACATGGACGAGTACGACGACCTCGAAGAGCTGTACTTCTCCAAGAAGAGGGACCCCAACCAGATGAAGGACGCAAGGCTGAGGGGGCTCTACGAGTACGCAGTGTTCCTGAAGGTCCCCCAGGTGAAGGGGGTCCACGTCCCCTACAGGCTCATTGCGCAGCTTGCGGCTGTCGCCCCCGAGGGTGCGGTCGAGGAGTACGTGGTCAAGAGGCTTGCCACCTACGGGATGGTGAGGGGGCCGTCCCCGGACCTCTCAAGGAAGATATCCTGGGCCCGCGGGTGGGCGACGCGGGAGGGGAAGGCCGCGGTGGAGCCCCCTGAGCTCGGGGAAGCCGTCAGGGCCGCGGTGAGGGAGTTCGCCGCAGCGCTCCCCCGGCTGGCCACAGAAGAAGACGTCCAGAACGCCGCCTTCGATGCGGCGAAGAGGCAGGGGCTCAGGCCCGGGGAGTTCTTTCCGGCGGTGTACGCGATACTCCTCGGCACTGACCGGGGCCCGAGGCTCGGGCCCTACGTCATGGACGCGGGCAAGGCCGCGGTGAGCAAGGCCCTCCTCGCCGCAGTAGGGAATTGAGCGCACGCAGATCCGCCGCGGAGCTCAGTCGGGCGATCGTGTCGTGCAGGGCCTGTCCCCGCCTTGTGGCGTACAGAGAGGGGGTCAAGCCCAGAGCGTCGTACGCCTCCCAGCCCTACTGGCGGAAGCCGGTCCCAGGCTTCGGGGACCTCGATGGGAAGCTGCTCGTCCTTGGCCTGGCCCCGGCGTCCCACGGAGCCGAGAGGACGGGGAGGATATTCACCGGGGACGCCTCGAGCAGGTTCCTGGTCGCGGCGCTATACTCCGCGGGGTTCGCCAACCAGCCTGTGTCAGAGTCGCGAGACGACGGGCTCGTCTACCGGGGATGCTACATCACGGCCGCGGTGAAGTGTGTCCCTCCGGGGGATAAGCCCACCAAGGAAGAGTTCGCCAACTGCTCCCCCTTCCTCGACGCCGAGGTTTCGCTGATGCCGAACCTGGAGGGGGTCTTGGCCCTCGGCTCTCTGGCCTTCAAGGCATACGTCGCCCATCTGGCGAGGGCCGGGGCAGACGTCAGGGGGATGGTTTTCGGGCACGGCGCCACTTACCGAATCGACGGTCAGCCAGTTGTGTACGCATGCTACCACCCGAGCCCGAGGAACACCAACACGGGGAAGCTGACCATGCCGATGCTCGTGGGGCTGCTCAAGAGGATCAGGCGGGACTTGCGCATATAAGCGGGCTACTTTGACCGCAGCGTGGGCCCGTAGCCTAGACTTTTCCAAGGGGGAGCACGGATCAGGGCATCAGCCTGCGGAGCTGAGGGTCGAGGGTTCAAATCCCTCCGGGCCCGCTTACCTCTTCCGGTACGTCCCGACCAGGCGTCCCTCACGCCTTGCTGCTACAGGTGCGATGGAGTTGAGTCATGCGATGACAAGTTCATCACAGAACCAGGAGCACCTCGTGGGGCTCGGAGCGCCCTTTGAATTACTCTGCATCGGAATATGCGGCCGGCTTTGGCTTATGTTCCCCTGACGGAATAGGCGAGCCCGAAGAACGCGGGCCGGATGCCTGCACGACACGTACGGTGGCTTGCAGAGTAACAGTACGCCTCGACCCACGTTGAACAGGTCCACTGGCAGCAGCATCAGGGAGCAGCTGACGCCGGTTTAAACGTCTTCAGGTATCTGACCAGCTGGACGAAGTCGGGATTCTTGTCTGCCTTGACCATCCTCACCGGGAACTCACGGCTGTTCACCAGCGCCCTCTTCTCGTCTTGAAAGCTGGTCTCGGTGAAGTTGACTATCGCGTAATGGATTATCCCCCTCAAGCTCTCAGATATCGTCTCCGGGGTCGGCGGGAACTGGCCGATGACGAATGCTATCCCGTCAATCCAGTTGACCACTGGGATGCCCGCCTGCTTCTGCGCCTCGGTCTGCTCAATTATCGACTTGAAGAAATCGGGGACGTCCAGCTTCCTGATCTCGTGGACGACGATTTTCTGATACGGGCGGTATTCGATTTCGACCATGCCGGTTTGCTCACCTCCGGGGCATCTTGATGGTATTAAAGGAACAACCCTCTCCTGATCCCTCCTCAGAGGATACCCGGCCCACATCCGAAAGTCGGACGGGGGAGCGTGAACACTACCCGCTAGTTCCGGGCAGCGTTCTACGTTGGCCATCTGAAGGTGGCCAGTGGGCATGTCCTGGAGGCAGGGCTGTCTTCCGGACGAGCCACTGGTATTGGAGCGTTCCTGGCCCGCTCAGGCCCGGCTTCGCTGGCCCTTCTTCCGACTCACTCGAGGCTCAGGTAAAGGAGTATGGTGTATGCCACCACTGTGAATATGTCCGCCGCCGAGAAGTAGGGCCCGAACACCGCGGAGAACGTCCCGACGTAGCCGAGCAGGAGGGGGTACTGGAAGACCGACTGGAAGAGGAGTGCGAACATCACCACGAGGATGCCCAGGCTGAACCTGGCTTTGGTCTGGGCGTATATCCGGGCGTACACGGCGACGATGGACACAAGCAGGGCGATGCTGACCGTGGAGAGGATGGTGTGCACCACCAACAGGTTCCTGAGCTGGAAGTAGAACTGGAAGCCGAATGGCCCTGGCCCGTATGGGAGAGGGATGTAGGCCGACAGGGCGAACCCGAGGAGCGCGCCTATCACCAACACGACGGGGACGAGGACCTTCGAAGGCCCTCTCCTCCTGGCGGGGGCTCCGTGGGGTGGGGGGTGCTCGGTCATCTCCTTCTCCTCGCCCCCGACTTTTCGAGTATTGCCTCCAGCACGGACCAATGGGCCTCCATCGCGTCTGAGACGAAGTAGAGCTTGCCGTATGTCTCCCCTTCGGTCACTACGATGCGGTTGTCTGCGAGCACCCTGAGGTGGTGGCGGACAGTCGTGTAGTCCAGGCCGAGGGCCTGTGCCAGCTGCTGGGCATTTCTTGGCTCTTCCTTGAGGGCCCTCAGGACCACGGCCCTGGTGGGTGCGCCGGTGCTCCCCGCGAATAGCCACCAGAGCAGACGCTCGAATGGGTCCAACGCGACTGGCTCATCGTAGGCCGGTCGCAATAACAGTATCGTGCCTCCGGCGGCAGCGCGGGAGGGCTGAGGGGCCGCTCCCTTCCCTACGCCACCAGCGTTTCTGCTATGGGAGAGAGCCAACTTGAACACTGATTGTCTTAGGTGCGCCCGCCTGTATCACTCCCAGCTGCACGGTCTGGCCTGGCAGGGCGTTCACCTCGAGCCAGGCGTTGAGCGCGTCTGTCCCTGTCACCTTGGTGCCGTTGACCGATACTATGACGTCGCCTCCCACCTGGTATGTGGTCCCCTCCACGGTTGCGGTCCGCGTCCCTCCGAGGAGCCCTGCCTGGGCCGCGGGGCCCCCTGCCGCCACCGACTCCACGAGGACGCCATAGGTCACGTTTGAGCCGATGGCCTGGGCGAGCTGATACGTCATGTCCGCGCTGGCTGATATCCCCAGGTACGGGTGGAGGGTGTAGTTCCCGGTGGTCACCAGCGACGGGAGCTCGCGGGATATGGTGCTGGCAGGTATGGCGAACCCTAGGCCCTGGGAGTTGGACACCGCAGCTGTGGTGATGCCTACGACCTCTCCCGCTGAGTTCAGGAGGGGCCCGCCTGAGTTGCCTGGGTTGATGGCGGCGCTGAACTGTATCACGTCAGGGATGGTCACCCCTGTCGTCGACTCGGTGATGGTCCTCCCTGTCTGGCTAACGATCCCCTCGGTCATCGACCCGGAGAGCCCAAGCGGGCTCCCGATGGCGTACACCTGTTCCCCGACGGCTACGGCATCGGGTGATCCAAGGACTGTCAGGGGGTGGAACTCGCCTGCCGGGGCGACGGCTTGCAGGACCGCGAGGTCCCTGTACGGGTCGGTCCCCTTGACCTGGGCAGGGTAAGAGTCGCCGTCGGAGAATGTGACCGTGATGTTGGTGTCCCCGCTGATCACGTGGTTGTTGGTGACGATGTAGGGGGTGCCCTGGTATTCGACGACGAACCCGGAGCCCTGCACGCTCTCGAGCGAAGAGATTTGCCCGAAGAAGCTGTTCTGGGTCACCAGCGCGTAGCTCTGGATGGTAACCACGCTGACGCTGAGGTTCGCATAAAGTTCCTCGCCCCCGGAGAAATACTGGTTCGATTGGCTTGGAGCCGCGGCGAGCTGGTTCTCGAGCGCTTGGTTGGCGGCCTTGAGGCTCGCTACCTCCGCCTGGAGGCTGCTCAGCTGCGGAGCCTGAGCATGTCCGCTGTTCACCTCGTAGTAGGCTACGAAGGAGACAGCGAGCAGAGCGGCAATCAAGACGGCGGGGAGCCGCCACTTCGGACGAGGCGCCTCGACTTCCACATGTGTGTGCCTGCGGCTCCCGTATTTACTCGATTTCCTGAATCGTTCCCGAATCGATGCCGAATCTTTCGCAGGTCTAGCCACCCGGCGCCTAGCCGTGCAGCATGTCATAGAGCGGTCTATAGTTACTATAGACCACGCTGAAATACGAAGGCGTCGGACTCGGAAGGCATGGCGACCACCCTGGGACCACCCAGAGCAAGCGTCACGGCTCAGGTCAGCGTCATAGCCGTCTCGGCCGCCCTCTTCGCCCTGGCCAAGGGGATTACGGCCTACATACGCACCCCCTGGGGGGTAGGTCAGCTGTTCATCGCGTCGTTCATCCCCGTGTACTTCGCTGTCACATCGGACGCCATCCCGGCGGCCCTGGGCGCTGGGATAGGGTCCTTCCTTGGCGACCTGTTCTTCTTGGTCCCGCTCGGCGCCACGACCCCCTTCTTCGCGCTGACGGTCGGCGCCCCAGCGAACTTCGTCGCCACCCTGCTCCTCGCGGTCTTCGTGAAGAAATACAGGTCATGGCCGTCGTTCGTCGCTGCCACGGTCTGCTTCCTAACTCTTGGTAACTTCATAGCTGGGGCCCTCCTCTGGTGGCTGGCCCCCCTCCCGTCGGTCAGCCTCATCTTGGGATTCACCGTCTATTGGGACATGACCGCGATACCTGCGATACTCATAGGCGTCCCGGCACTCGTCAGGGCCACGAGTCCCATAATCGGGCGCTCTAAGATGCTCAGATACGTCCCGGACTGGTCCGGGGTCGGGAGGAGGCAGATGGCCTGGTCGTTGGTCTTCTCCTTGGTCTTCGTCGGGTTCGGGGGAGCCATATTCCTGTTGGCGCCGTCTACACTGAGCGGGTGGCCCGGCCTGGCCACCTACTTCGCGATTGCTGGCGTGGCCGTGGTGATCTTCGGCCCCCTGGCGAGCCTCCTCACGGGGAAGGGGCTGGGGGCGACTCGGACTGCGCCATAACCCGTCATTCGCCTTCGCTCCTTCGGCGATAACCAACTTCTTCCAGGTCAGTTACGGTGCCTCGGGGGAAGCCATCGGGGCCACCGGTGGGGGGTACATCCTCTCGAAGGGGACCCTCTCCAGCGCAGAAGCTGCAGAGGGGGGCGGGGTCACGACGGTTGTGAACGGGGACCCGTCCTACGACGCCCGCACCACCCGCAGGGCGGTCGAGCTCCTCCTGGCCGCGTCAGGTAAGGGAGGGATCTCCATACGCATCGACCAGACGGTGGACACCCCCATAGGTGGCGGGTTCGGGTCGAGCGCTGCGGCGGCAACCTCTGCGGTCTATGCGGCCGCCGAAGCAGCCGACATTCATGAGCCGAAGCGGGTCCTCGCTCTCTCCGCCCACAGGGCGGAGGTCATCGAACAGACCGGGCTGGGGACAGTGTCTGTCGTGTACGACTTCGTGGGTGCGGGCGCCATAACCGTCCCTGGGAATCCAGGGGAGTCGCGCTTCGTCGCAGTGGACGTCCCCGCCCGGACGAAGATAGTCACCGGATACATCGCTTCCTTCGACAAGAAGGACGCCCTCTCCTCCAGGGCCGTCAGCGACAGGATAAACTCGCTTGGGCGCTCGTCTCTGTCCGCGTTCCTGGCGGAGCCGACTTTGGACGTCCTCGCCTCGGAGGGGGAGCGGTTCTCGAAGGGGCTGGCCCTCGAGTCCCCTGAGGTGAAGAAGCTCATCGCAGCGGCCAAAGCTGCGGGGGCGAAGTACGCGAGCCAGAACATGATCGGGTATTCTGTGCACTGCGTCACGGACGCGGAAGGTGTGGGGAGGGTTTCAGCCGCGCTGAGGCGGTTCGGCCCTGAGGTGAGGGTCGACGTCTTCGACGTGGGTGTCCGGAAGGCCGGCCTCGTGGACGCTAGCCGCAGGTGACCAAATCTTTGGTGAACCTGGTGAGGAGCTCCGGTCCCTTGTCGACCCTGAGGGTGTCTTCTATCCTGATCCCGTACTTCCCTACGAAGTACACGCCAGGTTCGTCTGTGATGACGTCATTCTTCCCGAGCTTTACCTTGTTCCCGTGGAATATCCCCGGAGACTCGTGTATGTCGATGCCGACGCCGTGCCCCACGCTGTGGTTCAGGTACCTGTCCATCCTGTGCTTGCGGAGAACGCCCACAGCGGCGTCGTGCACCGAGCCGCACGCCGCCCCGTCCCTGACTGCTTCGATGGCTGCCTGCTGGGCCTCCCTCACCACAGCGTAGGCCTTCCTCATCTCTGAGGTGACGCTCCCGACGGCGAAGGTCCTCGTCTCGTCAGAGTTGTACCCTTCGTATCTGAAGAAAAGGTCGGCCACGACGAAGTCGCCGCGCTTCACCTCCCTCCCAGACAGCTCGGAGTGGCCGTAGGCTCCGTGGGGGCCGGACGCTATGATGATCGGCCCCAGCGACGAGTCGGAGTTGGATGGGGTGAGTCCCTCCTCCAGCGCTGTCTTCATCACTTCAGCAGCAAGCTCCCACTCAGTCTTGCCCGGTCTAAGGACGCTCTCGAGGGTTTCATACGCCTTGTCCGTCTTGGCGCAGGCTTTGCGAATCCGCTCGAGCTCCGGCTCGTCTTTGAACCTCCGCGCCTCGAGGAAGAGCTCCGGCTTCGCTTCCATCTTCGCGGATTCGACCCCGCGCTGGTCTGTCACCGCCTTCCCCTCGCCGAGCTGCTTCTCTATCTCGAGCTGGACGCCCTTCCATTTCTTGACCACGATGACCTCCGCTTCCTTGCATGTCTCCCTGGCCCTGTCCGCTTCCAACGGCGTGGTGACGACCAGCGTCTTATCTGGGTGGACCACCGCCGCTCCGCCACCGAAGAAGCCCGTCAGGTAGAACAGGTTGGGCGCTGTGAACGCCACCGCCTGCTCCCGCTCGGCCAACGCGAGGACCCTCTTGCGCCTGCGAGAAAGCACCGACAACGGCCATGGGGGGCGCGCCGCATTATTACTGTCTTCCCGTCGACCCTGCGCGGGCCCTTCGGGACGGTCTGAATAGGGCGCCAGCCGGCTACCGGAGTCAGAATCTGGACTTTCAGATGAAAAAGGGCCTGAAACAGCCCATCAAGGCCGCCTCCTCTTTCGATGGGCGCTCGCTCCGAAAAATCTCCCTTTGGCGGCGGTCGAGGTCTGACCTATCACGACGAATCAGGCTCCGATTCCCTTATATCCACTGTCAAACCTGTCCTACAGTCGGGGCAAATCTTCCTGTGACGTATATTCGAAGGCTGGAGATGCGCGGCTTCAAGTCTTCCGGCCCTCGGACTGTGGTCGTAAACTTCGAGCGAGGGTTCACCGTCATCACAGGGCCCAACGGCAGCGGCAAGTCTAACCTAGCAGACGCCATCGCGTTCGCCATAGGCGAGAATTCGCCGAAGGCGCTGAGGGCTGCGAACGGGAGGCTCTCCGGTCTGATCTACGACCCGAGGAAAGAGGACACCCCTGGTGCGGGGAAACCGAACGCCTGCAGGGTCACGCTACAGTTTGAAAACTCCGACAGGGCCATACCTGTGGACTCGGACCTGGTCACCATCACGCGGGAACTGAGGGATGACGGCGAGAACAGCTACTATCTCAACGGGAGAAAGAGCACCAGGAGCGCGATAGCTGAGATCATAGACCTGGCCGGGCTGGCGCCGGGAGGGTTCAACATCGTGGCCCAGGGGGCCGCTACGAGGATGGCGGACCTCACCCCGGAGGAGAAGAGAAAGGTCATCGAGAGCGTCGTCGGCATATCGAAGTTCGACGAGCGGAAGTCAGAAGCCCAGAGGCAGCTCAGCCAGGCTGACCAGAGGCTCGAGGTGGCGATGGCGCGCATCGGGGAGATGAAGAGCACTCTCGAGTCGCTCGACTCACAGAGGACCGAGATGGTCAGGTACAACCTGCTCGAGTCCCAGATCAACTGGCTCAACGCGGTGATGACCTCGAAGAGGGTGACCGACCTGAAGGGGAGGCTCGCGGACATCAGGTCGCAGGAGCAGGAACTCAACGGGAAGCTCGCTGACCTGGGGACGAGGCTGGCGGAGCTGGAGAGCCGCATATCCCAGGTGGAGAGCGACAAGACGAAGTTCATCGTGGAGGTCATCCAGGGAGGAGGAGCGAGCCACGTCGAGCTCCAGTTCCAGCTCGCCGAGCTCAGGAACGAGCTAGAGACCTTGGAGTCGGACTACAAGACGGCCGAGGGGAACGTCGCCGAGCTAGAGGGGGAGACGGTGCCGCAGCTGAAGCAGGTCGTATCTGAGAAGCAGAAGGAGGTCAACGCAGCTTCTTCGACTGTGAGGCAGCTGACAGCGGACATGGAGAAGCTCGACGCCAAGCACGCCGAGCTCGCCCAGAGGCTGAAGGAGTTCTTCAGCGCCGGGGAGGAGCTGAGGGGGACCATCGAGAAGAAGGGGAGGCTCACTGCGAGGGTGCAGGCGAAGCTGGCAGACCTCACCCAGAGGCAGACCCAGGTGGAGATGGCGATCAACGCCACCAGCGCCAGCCTGGGCGCAGAGCGGAAGCGCCTGGACGAGCTGAAGCTCAGGGTCGACGGGTACTCCGACGTCCTGGGGAAGCTGGAGGCGAACACCAAGGAGCTCTTCGGGCTCTACGACTCCTCCACTAAGGAGCTCAGCACCCTCGACGAGAGCCTGTCGGGGGCGGAGAAGAAGAGGGAGACGCTGGTTGCGTCAATCCAGGGGGCCTCGAAGATATTGGAGAAGGCCTCCGCCGAGATGTCCAAGGAAGAGGCGTTCAGGCACCTCTCAGAAAGCCTCGCGGGGGAGAGAAGCGGGCAGCTGAAGCTCCAGGACTTCTGCGAGCAGGGCGGTGTCCCGGGCTACGTAGGGAGGCTAGGCCAGCTAGTGAGGTATCCGCAGGAGTACTCCAAGGCCGTCAACGCCGTGATGGGCAAGTGGCTCGGTGCGTTCATCGTCCAGGACTTGAAGTCCATGACACACCTCATCAAGGCGGCGAAGTCGCTGAAGGCGAAGAGCTTCTCCGTCATCCCGCTCAGCGAGGTGGAGTCATGCAAGGCGGTCGACGTGGACAAGTCGGCCGGGGTCATCGGCCCGCTCTCCGACGTGATAAAGTGCGAAGGGGAGTTCGACGGCCTGGTCAACTTCCTCGCTGGGGACTCAGTCCTGGTCGAGACAGAAGCCATCGGGTACATCATGGCCTCAGAAGGGGTCAGGGCCGTCACGGAGGCTGGGGAGACATTCGAGCCAGGCGGGAGGGCGTTCAGCTACGGCTACCAGGAGCTGATGGTCAACCTGATGGAGGGGCTAGAGAACATCGAGGGGATTAGCGAGGTCGAGGACGCCGTCGGCGCCCTCAAGGGGGCCATCGAGAGGAGGAGGTCCGAGCTAAACTCACTGGAGTCAGGTTCCCGTTCGATGATGAAGGAGCGGATCAAGAAGATAGTCACTACCACCAGCCTGAAGGCGGAGGCGACCACCATAGCGCGGATGGCCAAAAGGTACAGGAGCATCTACAAGGCCATGAACGCGGAGTACCAGAAGCAGGCCGGCGTCGTCGCCAGGCTGGAAGAAAGGCTCAAGACGAACGCCGACAGGAAGGAGTCAATCGCGAAGGGGATCGCCTCTCTCCAGCGAGTAATCGCCGACTCCCAGGCCCTCGGCCTGGAGGGGCACCTCGCCGAGCTCGACGCTGAGAAGAAGTCGGTCTCAGACGAGATAGACGCAATCAGGAACCGCATCCAGGACATCAACCTCACCCTGACCAGGGAGAAGGCGAACCTGGAGAACGTGCTCCTGCGGGCCCTGGAGGAGAACCAGCTCGACCTTGCCAACGCCACGGAGGACCTGCAGTCGAACAAGCAGTTCGCGCGCGAGGCGCCCCGCAGGATCAGGGAGCTAGCGGAGCAGAAGAAGACACTCGAGGACCAGATATCGAAACTGATGGAGTCGTCGAAGCGGAGCCAGCCGGTCCTGGACGAGTTCGACGCGAAGGCGAAGCGGCTGAAGGAGGAGAGGGACGCCGTATCTAGGTCCGTGGCCGGGCATCAGAAGGACCTGTTCGCCCTCGCAGGGCAGGCGTCAACGGCCCAGGAGAGGATAGAGGAGGCGCTGGGGAGCCTGAGGATGCTCGGATACGCGGAGGAGCTAGAGTACTTCGACTCTTGCGAGTCCCTACTGGCAGAGCTGCAGCAGGAGTACCAGGGGGCCTCCGGTTCGGTCAACAGAGGGGCCGACAGGCAATATGCGGAGATGTACCTGAGCTACAAGAACCTCTCCGTCAGGCACAACGAGCTCGAGAGCGAGCGGAACTCGATCATAGCTTTCATCGAGAGCGTGGAGGCAGAAAAGAGGAAGGTGTTCATGTCTGCTTTCGAGAAGGTCGGGAACGAGTTCAGCTCAATCTTCTCGAAGCTGACCGGAGGGAGGGCCCAGCTCGACCTCGAGAACCCCGACGAGATCTTCGCCGGCGGGATATTCATGCGCGCCGACTTTGGGAACGGGCTCCGCGAGTCGTCCCAGCACAGTGGTGGCCAGAGGGCGGTGACGGGCGTGTCGCTCATACTCGCTATGCAGGCAGTCCAGACCCACCCGTTCTATCTCTTCGACGAGATTGACGCCCCGCTGGACGCGGTCAATTCAAGCAGCCTGGCGAAGTTCCTGAAGGAGAAGTCCGCCGAGGCGCAGATCATCGCCATCACGCTCAGGGACGTCTTTGTGGCGGAGAGCGACATGACCTACGGGGTCTACTCCGCCGGGGGGACCTCGAGGGTGGTCCACTACAAACCAGCCGAGGTGCCGCGGAGTGCCTAGCTCCGCAGCTCTTGGGCGCCCTCCGCTCAACGTGCTGATCGACCCCTCTCTTGCCAAGCGCAGGAGCCCGTGGGAGATCAATCTCTCCGAGCTCCTGGACATGTTCCTGAAGGCAATATCGCAGACAGACCTCATCGACATGCGGGCCGCCGGGACCGCAGCCCTCTCCTCCGCGACCATCTACAGGCTGAAGGTTGAGACGCTGTTCCTGTTCGAGAAGCTCAGGATGCAGCACAGGCTGGTCGGGACGTCTGAGCCGCCGCAGCTCATAGTGATGCCTTTCAGGTATGAGGTCTACTCCACGAACATCGACGAGCTGTTCGACGAGCTCGGGCGGATCCTGCAGGACATCGTCGTCCTTGACGAGAAGGAGGACCAGAACCCGCTCGCAATCGCAGACCTCCAGCCCCCTGACTTCGAAAACTACGTCGTGTCTCTCCAGGTCCTCCTCTCAGAGTTCAGGAAGATTCTCGTGGAGAGGCTGAGGGCGACAGGGAAGGCGCTCCTCTCCGACCTCCTCAAGGGCCTCCCTCCACTCGACGCCGCACGCGTCTTCATCCTCCTCCTTTTCGCTGCCAACGACGGCGAAGTGGTGATCAACCAGGAGGAGTCAGACCAGGACGCGCTGGTGGTGTCGGTGGGGCAGCTTGAGTAGCGAAGACGGGGCCGGGGCGTACCCGAAGGAGATGGTCGCGAAGGTCGAAGCAGCGCTCTACGCGGCCGGACGGCCGCTCTCGGTGGAGGAGATAGCCCGCGTGGCCGGGACTGCGTCTGAGCGGAAGGCCGCGTCGATAGCCAGAGACATCGCGAAGACGGTCAACGGGGCGCTCCAGGCGGTGGAGGTGGTGGAGTACTCCGGGCCGCGCTTCGCAATGCAGCTGAGGGCGAAGTACACCCAGACCGCGAGGAAGTTCGCGACACGTCCCCTCCTCTCCAAGGCCGCGCTCCGGACCCTCTCCTTCATCGCGTTCTTCCAGCCTATCACCACGTCGGAGCTGGTCCTCAGGCGGAGCTCCGCCGTTTACCAGCACCTGAAGGAGCTCGAAGGGGTAGGATTCGTCGCCGGCGAAAGACAGGGGCGGAGCAAGGCCTACAAAACCACCGCCAGGTTCGCCGAATATTTCGGGCTCAGCAGCGACGTCCCGACCATGAAGAGGCAGCTCGAGAGCCGGACCCTGACGCTGAGGTAGCGGCCGAGTCCGGGGAGGTCGCGCTCCGATACGCTTAACATGAGCCTTGGAGAGGCGGCGGCCAGAAAGCCATGACGCGCCCCATCGAGAACCTCACGAAGCGGAAGCCGACCGGGGGGAGGTCGAGGCCCCACAGGGGGAGGATGGCATACGAGAAGGACGGATACGCCGTCGAGCCCCTGGTGGGGGAGCAGTCGACGAGGGTGAGCAGGCGCCGCGGGGGGGCAACCTCCGCCGCCGTGATATTCGCAGACCACGCGAACGTCTCCGACGGCTCGGGGAAATCTAATAAGTCGAGGATAATCAGGGTAAAGAAGAGCCCTGCCAACAGAGACTACGAGAGGCGGGGTGTAATCACCAAGGGTGCCGTGCTAGACACCGAGGCCGGGGAGGCAGTTGTCACGTCGCGTCCGACTGCCGACGGCGTGGTGAACGCCGTCCTCTTGCCGAAGAAATGAAAGAGTACGACCGATACATCCTCTGGCTGGATTACTTCGACTCCGAGCTCAAGCGCAGAGAGGGACGCAGGGTCCCCCTGAGCTCTGCAACTAGGGGACCTGCCCTCTCGGAGCTCGGAGAAGCCTGCCGTCGGCTCAACCTGCAGCCTCAACCTCAGGCTGCGCGCTTCCCTTCCAGGGCTGCCAGGGAGTCGGGGTACGTGTCGATCGTGAAGGCTGGGCCGAAGCAGGCGCTGCTGCTGAGGGTCGCGAAGGAGCTAGCTACAGTTAGAGGGATTGCGCAGCGCCGCCAGGGGCAGCAGCCACGCAAGAAGTAGCTGGTCCCTGGTCTACTGGAGGCTCGAGCCGTCATGGCGCGACCTGCCTCCCCGTCTGCGCGCCCTAGCTGGGGGACCATCCGACTCGCGCGGTCCCCTCAGTGGCAGCCGCATCTATCACAATTTCGTGGGGCCCCATGAGGCCCCCAAGGGCGAGACTCCGGCAGAGAGAAAGGGAATCAAGGTCGAAGGCCAAGACGAGTGGCTGACGCTGATTCAGAACGCGAGCATCGCCAAGCCATCAACCGAGATTACACAGGAGCAGACGAAACTTGGATAAACCGACAACTTCCCAGAGCCGCGCCCCTCAACGTTTAAAGGCAAGAAGTGGGCCCTTCCTCTCACTTGTATCAGGTGGGCACAGTCATACACAGGGCCAAGAGTGGTAGACTAGTGGTCCGCCTCGCGAAGGAAGTCAGACCGGGCGTTTTTCTGTTCGACGAGGGGAGGAGGAAGCTTGGGAGGGTCGGCGAGCTTATCGGGCCGGTGAAATCCCCATACGCGTCGCTGATACCGGCCAGCAGCCGCGCTGGCAGACCGGGGGAGCCGGCCTTCGCGGAGTGAGCCATGAGCGTCTGGAGCACCAGCCGTGACGAGGGTTTCACGAACGCCTGTCCGGTCTGCGGCAACAGGTTGATCGGAGACTCCGAGAAGGGGGAGCAGGTTTGTCCGACGTGCGGCTATGTCACCCTGGCCCCGGCGGACTCCGGCCCCGAGTGGAAGGCCATGGACCTCGAGGAGAAGAACAAACGTGTGAGGGTCGGTGCCCCCACGACCTTGGCGCTCCACGACTACGGGCTCACCACGGAGATAGGGAGGACCATGCGCGACTCCCACGGGAAATACCTCGACCCCGCGATGAGGGCGACCGTGGAGAAGATGAGGAAGTGGCAGAGCAGGTCCAGGACGATAAACAGCGAGGAGAGGGGTCTCTCCAACGTCCTCTCGAGGATCAGCGAACTCTGCGACGCGCTGAACCTCCCTGACAACGTGGCCGAGACGGCCGCACAGATATACAGGACCTCAGCCAAGAAGAAGGTGGCCAAGAGCAAGTCGATACTCGGGATGACGGCGGCGACGGTGTATTTGGCTTGCAGGAAGTGCGGCGTGTCCCGCACCCTCAAAGAGGTGGCAAGGGCGTCGGGGATGGAGAAGGGGAGCGTCGCCCGCTACTTCAGGCTGGTCCTGAAAGAGGTCGAGAAGGAGTACGTCCCCCCGCCGTCTGTAGAGAAGTACATATCCAAGCTGGTCAACGTCGCCAAGATAGACTCAAGGGTCGAGCATCTGGCACTGACCCTCTCCCGCAAGACGAGCGACTCGCGAATCTCCAGCGGGAAGGCGCCTGCCGGGCTCGCCGCCGCATACGTCTACCTGTCCTCCGTCATGGTGGGGGCGCACCTGCCGCAGAGGGAGGTAGCCGAGTTCGCGGAGGTCACCGAGGTGACCGTCAGGAACCGCTGCAGGGAGATACTCGACAACTACGTGATAAGACAGGAGTTCATGCAGTCAAAATGAAACAAAAGAAGCAAGCGGCCAAGGATAAGCCAAAGAGACAGGCGAAGGGGCGCCAGAAGGAAGACGCCGAGCCCGAGAAGCCGGTCGAGCGGACCGAGGAGGAGCTGGTGGACCTCACCTCCAGGGTCTACAAGCTCGTGGTCGAACGTGGGCGCGACGGGGTCCTGCAGAGCGAGATATGGAAAGAGCTAGGCCTCACCAGCAGGGACGGGTCAAGGCTGGCCATAAGGCTCGAGAGGAGGGGGCTGATAGGGAGGGTGAAAGTCCTCGAAGAAGGGCGCTGGACATACAAGCTGACGCCCCTGCGGTTCCCGACCGACATGGCCTCCATCGAGAAGGCCCCCTGCATCGTCTGCCAGTACGAGCCGAAGTGCTCAATCGAGGGGGAGGTCAGCCCATACATCTGCCCGTGGATAGGGCCATGGGTGATCCAGGAGGCAATGGCGTCGCGGGCGGGGACGCCGAGCACCGAGCAGGCTCTCGCCAGGTAGGCCCCGGGGATGACGGAGGCAGACAACGCACGGCTAGTGGACGCGGCAAGGAAGGCCCGCGGACATGCTTACTCCCCATACTCTGGTGTAAAGATAGGGGCGGCTGTCCTGACCGCCGACGGGCGGGTATACACGGGCGCGAACGTGGAGAACGTTTCCTATGGACTGTCCTGCTGCGCAGAGCGGACGGCCATCTTCAAGGCGGTCTCGGAGGGGGCGGACAGGATCCTCGCCCTCGCCGTGGTCGGCAAGTCGGAGCAGTTCACAAGGCCCTGCGGCGCTTGCAGACAGGTCATGGTCGAGTTCAACCCTGAAATGGCGGTGATGATGCGCGGGGTCGACGGCTTCTCCGCGGACGCGACAGCCCGGTCCCTCCTCCCGGCCGCTTTCAAACCCCCCGAACTGTCGAAAAAATGAGGCTGAGCGAGGCGCGCCGGGACCTCTACCGGCGTCTGGCGAGGGAGCAAGGCTACAAGAGCAGGGCAGCGTTCAAGCTGATAGAAGCCAACGAGCGCTACGGGTTCATTAGGCGGGGGGACAGGGTCGCCGACTTCGGCGCTGCCCCAGGCGGGTGGCTCCAGGTGGCTTCCGCCTTAGTGGGGGAGGACGGGGTGGTGGTGGGGGTGGACCTGAGCCCCATCCGGTTGAAGGAGAAGAACGTGGTCGCCATCAAGATGGACGCGCACGACCCCGTCGTAGCGGACAAGGTCTCTCAGGCCCTTGGGGGGAAAGCTGACGTCGTCCTCTCCGACCTCGCCCCCGCTGTCACGGGGGTCTGGGAGCTGGACCAGACGAGGCAGGTCGACCTAACCCTGCGGGTCCTCGAGCTGTCCCGCACCCTCCTGAAGGACGGGGGCCGCGTCTACTGCAAGCTCTTCGAAGGGGAGCGCTCCCAGGAGGTCCGGGACGAGTTCAAGAGGATGTTCAGGTCGGTCAGGGTGATCAAGCCAGCGGCCAGCAGGAGCGCCGCTTCCGAGCTGTATTACCTCTGCGAGGGGATGAAGAGTTGACGTCAGACTTGGGGGCTCGAGCCTGAGCGCGCCGCCGCTCTGACCGCCTCCACGACCTCGGCGTAGCCCGCGCCAGTCTTCAACCCTGTCTTCTCGAAAGGCGTCCGCGCGACGGCGTGCCCAGACTGCACCAGGGTCCTGTACACCATGCCCTCGGGGACCGAAGGCACCTTCATGGAGGAGCATATGCGCTCGAGGCTGAAACTCCACGGGGGGAACCTGTCCACCCCGGCGAGGGACTCCATCGCGTCCGCGGCCCGAGCCAGTCCCTTATCCCCCGCCGCCCTGGCCGCCGCTCGCACGGTCTCCTCTTCGGTGACGTCGCCGACCCACAGCGGTCCCGCCACCTTCGCCTTCTTCCCGCAGCTGACGCACGCAGGCGATGGGTCCACGCCGCTCGAAGCCTCGCCGCAGTATGGGCACCAGGAGATGTAGCCTATCCCCTTCAGCGCGGCGTCTGCCTTCGACGCACCGACGCTGACCCGGACGAACACCCTCAGGTAGTGCCTCGAAGAGTGTGCGGCCACCGGCTCAGCCCCTATGTCCAGCATCGCCCCCAGCCTGGCGACAGCTCCCAGGAGCACCCTGATTCCTGTCTCATGATGGAAGTGGTTGTTCAGGGGGGACCCGCCGTACCTCCTCCTGCACGTCCTCTCTTGCACACCGCAGAGGACTGCTGTATCGGTGGCCGTCAGGGACAACACCCCCCCGTCAGACGTGGCGGCTATCGCCGCCTGGATGTGGCGTATCGGGGTGCCGAAGGGGTCCACGTCGACGTAGTCGAACCTCTCGTCCCTCCCGAACCGCGAGGCCAGGAACGCGTTCGTCTCTGACATGACGAAGGAGCATCTCCCTGAGACCCGGTTCAGCCTGGCTGACCTTTCCGCAACCCGGAGCGCGGCGTCGTTGAAATCCACCAACGTGACCGCCGACACCCCCTCCACCTCCTTGGCCACCCGCACTCCCCGCGCCCCGACCCCTGCCATCGAGTCGCAGAAAGTCCTCCCGCGCCCGGCAGCGGCGAGGGCGACGGTGATGTCGCGGTTGAGAGACGCCGCCGGGTTGAAGAAGACCGGCGAGGTGGGGGGCGGATCGACCGTGACGCTCTCTCTAGGGACGAGGAGGGTGGTCTCGCCCTCGACGTGGCGGACGAACTTCACCGTGTCGGGCGCGCCGCAGCATGTGTTAAACGATTCCTGCCAGCTGCTAACTTCATGTAGCCCGGGGAGGGAGGACCGGGGGTTGTCTAAGATCTATCTCGTCACCGGTCCGCCTGGGGTGGGGAAGTCCACTCTTGTCTCCAAGGTGATCCGCAGGCTGAAGAGCGCCGGGGTAATCGTCGGGGGGTGCACCACCTCGGAGGTAAGGTCGGGGGGCGCAAGGACAGGGTTCGGCGTGACCGACCTCACGACCGGGAGGACGGGGGTGCTCGCGTCGGTCGGGTCGAGGTTCGGCCCCAGGGTCGGGAGGTACAGGGTCAACCTCTCAGACCTGGCGTCTGTTGGGGCGGCAGGGCTCGAAGCGGCTGCGTCGTCATCCGAGCTCATAGTGGTCGACGAAGTGGGCCCCATGGAGCTTGTCAGCCCAGACTTCAGGAGGGCTGTCAGAAAATGCGTCGCTTCTGGCAAGCCCATCCTCGCGGTCGCCCACGAGAGACTCGAGGACGACCTGCTCAACGAGCTGCGGGC
>JAJYYP010000064.1 GCA_021800855.1 archaeon
CGCGCCCGCGAACGGTGTGGCAGAGATGGTCAAGCCCTCGACCGATTAGTACCGCTCAGCTCAAAGCATTGCTGCTCTTACACCCGCGGCCTATCAACCAGGTGGTCTACCTGGGGTCTTACCCGGTTAACCCGGTGGGAGATCTAATCTTGGAGTGGGCTTCGCACTTAGATGCTTTCAGCGCTTATCCCTTCCGGACATGGCTACCCGGCGGTGCTCCTGGCGGAACAACCGGTGCACTAGCGGTCCGTCCAACCCGGTCCTCTCGTACTGAGGTCGGCTCTCCTCAAATCTCCTGCGCGCACGGCGGATAGGGACCGAACTGTCTCACGACGTTCTAAACCCAGCTCGCGTACCGCTTTAATGGGCGAACAGCCCAACCCTTGGGACCTACTCCAGCCCCAGGATGCGACGAGCCGACATCGAGGTGCCAAACCTTGCCGTCGATGTGAACTCTTGGGCAAGATGAGCCTGTTATCCCCGGGGTAGCTTTTATCCGTTGAGCGACGGCCTTTCCATTCAGAGCCGTCGGATCACTAAGCCCGACTTTCGTCCCTGCTCGGCTTGTAGGCCTCACAGTCAAGCTCCCTTATGCCTTTGCACTCTTTAAGCCTGATTTCCATCCAGGCTGAGGGAACCTTTGGGCGCCTCCGTTACCTTTTGGGAGGCGACCGCCCCAGTCAAACTGCCTACCTGGCATGGTCCCGGTACCGGATAACGGCACCGGTTAGACATAAAACCTAGCAAGGCTGGTATTCCAAGGTTGACTCCACGGAACCTAGCGGCCCCGCTTCCCAGTCTCCCAGCTATCCTCTACATGCTAGACCCCACATCAATGCCAAGTTGCAGTAAAGCTCCACGGGGTCTTTCCGTCCTGCCGCGCGTAACCTGCATCTTCACAGGTACTTCAGTTTCGCCGAGTCCGTGGTCGAGACAGCGCCCAAGTCGTTACGCCATTCGTGCGGGTCGGAACTTACCCGACAAGGAATTTCGCTACCTTAGGACCGTTATAGTTACGGCCGCCGTTTACTGGGGCTTCAATTCAGGGCTTGCACCCCTCCTCTTAACCTTCCAGCACCGGGCAGGCGTCAGCCCCTATACATCAGCTTCCGCTTTGGCAGGGACCTGTGTTTTTAGTAAACAGTCGCTTGGGCCATTTCTCTGCGGCCCCCACGGGCTCGGGACGCGAGGTCCTTCACCTGCAGGGGCTCCCCTTCTCCCGAAGTTACGGGGACAATTTGCCGAGTTCCTTAACCACGGTTCTCTCGATCGCCTAAGAATCCTCTTCCCACCTACCTGTGTCGGTTTGCGGTACGGGCACCGGCGACTCAACCCTTAGAGGCTTTTCTTGAGAGCTTGGGATCAACCACTACGCCCTTGCGGGCTCGGCATCCTCTCGGGGTATGTGCCTAGCGGATTTACCTACTAGGCCCCCTACCTGTTTGCGCGGGGACAACCAACGCCCCGCTGTGTCTACCCTTCTCTGTCACCCCATCGGTCCTCGCCAGTGGTGCTGGAATGTTGACCAGCTGTCCATCGCCTACGCCTTTCGGCCTCGGCTTAGGCCCGACTGACCCTGGGACGATTAACGTAGCCCAGGAAACCTTAGGCTTACGGCGAACGCGTTTCCCACGCGTTTCTCGCTACTTGTTCCGGCATTCTCACTTCCGCGCGCTCCAGCCGTGCTCACGCTCGACCTTCTCAGCCCGCGGAACGCTCCTCTACCATGGCAGCGCACGAGGCGCCACCATCCGCGGCTTCGGTTCCAGACTTGAGCCCCGATCATTGTCGGCGCCACACCACTCGACCAGTGAGCTATTACGCTTTCTTTAAATGGTGGCTGCTTCTAAGCCAACATCCTGGTTGTCTGGGCAACGTGACATCCTTTGCCACTTAGCCTGGGATTTGGGACCTTAGCCGGCGGTCTGGGCTGTTTCCCTTTCGACTACGAAGCTTAGCCCCCGCAGTCTCACTGCCGCCGTAAGGTTTGCCGCCATTCGGAGTTTGGTTGGGTTTGGTAACGAGGTGATCGCCCCTAGCCCATTCAGTGCTCTACCTGCGACAAACTAATCGACGACGCTGCACCTAAATGCATTTCGAGGAGAACCAGCTATTTCCGAGTTCGATTGGCATTTCACCGCTACCCACAGTTCATCCGCCGCGTTTTCAACCGGGGTCGGTTCGGGCCTCCACGCGGTCTTACCCGCGCTTCACCCTGACCATGGGTAGGTCACTCGGTTTCGGGTCTACTCAGTGCGACTACATAACGCCCTATTCAGACTCGCTTTCGCTGCGGCTCCGGGTGTCACCCCCTTAACCTCGCCACACTGAAGTAACTCGCCGGATCATTCTACAAAAGGCACGCAATCACACATTCCTGCAAGCAGGCATAGTGCTCTCACGGTTTGTAAGCACACGGTTTCAGGTACTCTTTCACTCCCCTTCCGGGGTACTTTTCACCTTTCCCTCACGGTACTCGTTCACTATCGGTCACCAGAGGTATTTAGCCTTACGCGATGGTCCGCGCAGATTCCCACCGAATTCCACGTGTTCGGTGGTACTTGGGATCCCCACCGGGAGACCGCTCGCCTTTCGCCTACGGGGCTGCCACCCTGTATCGCCGGCCTTTCAATGCCGTTCGGCTAGGCGTCGGTTTTGTAACTCCCTGCTCCCCCGGCAGGAGGGGCAGGTGGGTCCCACGACCCCGGTGCGGAAACGACTGCCGTCTATCACGCCGCACCGGTTTAGGCTTTTCCCTGTTCGCTCGCCACTACTGGGGGAATATCTCTTCCTGCGGGTACTTAGATGTTTCAGTTCCCCGCGTGCCCTCCACACCGCCTATTTGATTCAGCGGAGGGTGACCAGGCATGACCCTGGTCGGGTTGCCCCATTCGGGAATCCCCGGATAACAGCTTGCGCCGCAGCTCCCCGGGGCTTATCGCAGCTCTGCCACGCCCTTCATCGGCCTCTGGTGCCAAGGCATCCACCATGTGCTCTTAGTAGCTTGACCAAATTTAATCTCTGACCACACGGCTCGAGAGCGGCGGTGCTGGCCACGGCCAGACCGCGGATCGAGACGTGCTGCTCCCCGCCCCCGGCGGGAAGTCTTAACTCCTACGCGCTCTTCACTTGTTAAGCTGCAGCCGTCACCTGGAGATGAGCGGGCTCGAACCGCCGGCCTCCTGCTTGCAAAGCAGGCGCTCTGCCAACTGAGCTACATCCCCGTCGGGGCCAGCGAGTCCGGCTGGGGGCTCCGCGGCTGGCGCCGTGGTGGGCCTTTGTGGACTCGAACCACAGACCTCACGGTTATCAGCCGTGCGCTCTGACCACCTGAGCTAAAGGCCCGTGGCGCCGGGCGCTACCCCAGCCAAGCTGGCGGGACATCTCCCGCGCTTGACCGCTGAAAAGTGGAGCGACCCTACGTCCGGCCCCCAAGGGGCTGTTCGATTGTCGTCAGCAGGTTCCCACTGCCACCAGCACGCCTGCTCCGCCACGGGCGGACCTGCCCGGTCTACTTGCCCACTACTCTTGGCGGTGCCCCATGGGCCCGGCGGCGGCGCCGAGGCGCTCGCGACCAAAGCATCATGGGCCGCTAGTCTTCGCGGTTTGGACCGGGCATTACTGCTCTGCCTGAGTTGACCTCCGTCGTGGTGTCACCACAACGAAGCTCCTTAAAAGGAGGTGATCCAGCCACACCTTCCGGTACGGCTACCTTGTTACGACTTAACCCCCCTCGCCAGACACACCTTCGGCACCGCTGTCCTTACGGTTCAGCAAAGCGACTTCGGGTGCACCAGACTCGGGTGGTTTGACGGGCGGTGTGTACAAGGCCCGAGAACATATTCACCGCAGTATGCTGACCTGCGGTTACTAGCAACTCCGACTTCATGCAGGCGAGTTGCAGCCTGCAATCCGAACTGAGGACGGCTTTAAGGGATTCGCTTGCTCTCGCGAGCTTGCAGCCCGTTGTACCGCCCATTGTAGCATGTGTGTAGCCCTGGACATAAGGGGCATGCTGACTTGACTTCGTCCCCACCTTCCTCTGGGTTTCTCCCAGCAGTCTGGCTAGAAAAATTCAACTAACCACAGGGGTTGCGCTCGTTGCGGGACTTAACCCAACACCTCACGGCACGAGCTGACGACAGCCATGCACCACCTGTGCCGGCGCCCTTGCGGGGGCTCCTGTCTCCAGGAGTTACACCGGCATGTCAAGCCCAGGTAAGGTTCTTCGCGTTGCATCGAATTAAACCACATGCTCCGCTGCTTGTGCGGGCCCCCGTCAATTCCTTTGAGTTTTAAGCTTGCGCTCGTAGTCCCCAGGCGGTGCACTTAATGCGTTAGCTACGGCGCTGAGCGCGTCAATACACCCAACACCTAGTGCACAAAGTTTAGGGCGTGGACTACCGGGGTATCTAATCCCGTTCGCTCCCCACGCTTTCGCGCTACAGCGTCAGTTGTGGGCCAGAAGGCCGCCTTCGCCGCTGGTGTTCCTCCGGATATCTACGCATTTCACTACTACACCCGGAATTCCACCTTCCTCTCCCACACTCAAGACGACCAGTTTTGGCGGCAGTTTCGGGGTTGAGCCCCGAAATTTCACCGCCAACTTGGCCGTCCGCCTTAACGCGCTTTACGCCCAGTAAATCCGGATAACGCTCGCCCCCTACGTATCACCGCGGCTGCTGGCACGTAGTTAGCCGGGGCTTTCTTGGAGGGTACCGTCACGATCGTCCCCTCCGACAGTGGTTTACAACCCTAGAGTCTTCATCCCACACGCGGCGTTGCTCCGTCAGGCTTTCGCCCATTGCGGAAGATTCCTCACTGCTGCCTCCCGTAGGAGTCTGGGCCGTGTCTCAGTCCCAGTGTGGCTGGTCGTCCTCTCAGACCAGCTACCCATCATCGCCTTGGT
>JAJYYP010000065.1 GCA_021800855.1 archaeon
TCTTCCAGGGGTCTTCAGACCGCTTGCGCGGTGGGAGATCTCGTCTTGAGGTGGGTTTCCCACTTAGATGCTTTCAGCGGTTCTCCCGTCCCGACATAGCTACTCGGCCTGCCGTTGGCACGACAGCCGACACACCAGAGGTCAGTCCATCCCGGTCCTCTCGTACTAGGGATCGATCCTCTCAAATCTCCTACGCCCACAACAGATAGGGACCGAACTGTCTCACGACGTTCTGAACCCAACTCTCGTACCGCTTTAATGGGCGAACAGCCCAACCCTTGGGACCGACTACAGCCCCAGGATGCGATGAGTCGACATCGAGGTGCCAAACCTCCCCGTCGATGTGAACTCTTGGGGGAGATCAGCCTGTTATCCCCGGCGTACCTTTTATTCGCTGAGCGATGGCCCTTCCACACGGGACCACCGGATCACTAAGCCCTGGTTTCCCATCTGTTCGACCTGTCAGTCTCACAGTCAAGCTCCCTTATGCCTTTGCACTCGTCGGCTGGTTTCCGTCCAGCCTGAGGGAACCTTTGGGCGCCTCCGTTACTCTTTAGGAGGCGACCGCCCCAGTCAAACTACCCACCAGACAGGGTCCCGATCCCGGATCACGGGATGCGGTGAGGATGTCAGAATCACCAGGGTGGTATTTCACCGTTGGCTCCCCGGGCGCTAGCGCGTCCGGTTCACTGCCTCCCACCTATCCTACACAAGCGATTCTAACACCCACTGTCAAGCTATAGTAAAGGTGCACAGGGTCTTTCCGTCTAGTTGCGGGCAGCTGGTATCTTCACCAGCACGTCAATTTCGCTGAGTCTCTCGCTGAGACAGCGGTCAAGTCGTTACGCCATTCGTGCGGGTCGGAACTTACCCGACAAGGAATTTCGCTACCTTAGGACCGTTATAGTTACGGCCGCCGTTTACTGGGGCTTCGGTTCAGAGCTTTGCCTTGCGGCGGACCCCTCTCGTTAACCTTCCAGCACCGGGCAGGCGTCAGACCCTATACGTCGTCTTTCGACTTTGCAGAGTCCTGTGTTTTTGGTAAACAGTCGCTTGACCCTCTTCACTGCGACCGGCCGGTGCGTTGCCACACCGCCGGCACCCCTTCTCCCGAAGTTACGGGGCGAGTTTGCCTAGTTCCTTAGCGAGAGTTCTCTCATGCGCCTTGGAGTCTTCCTCCCGTCTACCAGTGTCGGTTTGCGGTACGGTCCAACAGATCACTTCCAGCGAGGCTTTTCTTGGCAGCCTGGGCCCGGTCCCTTCGTCGCTTGCGCGACTCCCCGTCACCCCTCGGAGTGTTGAACGCCGGATTTGCCTAACGTTCCTCCTGCGGGCTTGGACCACGTAAACCATCACCTGGCGGGCGCCTTCCCTTCTGCGTCCCCCCTCTGGCACTTTGGCGCAATCTGTCGGGTACAGGAATATTAACCTGTTTTCCATCGCCTACGGGTTTCCCCCTCGGCTTAGGGACCGACTCACCCCGGGTCGATGAACGTTGCCCGGGAATCCTTAGACTTTCGGCGAAGACGGTTCTCGCGTCTTTTAACGCTACTTATGCCGGCATAATCACTTCGGTCCGGTCCAGAGGCCCTTGCGATCCTCCTTCATCCCGGGCCGAACGCTCCTCTCCCACGATCCTTGCGGACCATCCGCAGCGTCGGTTTCATGCTTGAGCCCCGTTACATTTTCGGCGCAGACACCCTTGACCAGTGAGCTATTACGCACTCTTTAAAGGATGGCTGCTTCTAAGCCAACCTCCTGGCTGTCGATGGATGTCCACTTCCTTTCCCACTGAGCATGAATTAGGGACCTTAGCTGGCGGTCTGGGCTGTTTCCCTTTTGACCACGGATCTTAGCACCCGTAGTCTAACTCCCGTGCAGTCTCTGTTGGCATTCGGAGTTTGTTTGGAGTCGGTAGCCGGTGAAGGCCCCTCGTCCATTCAGTGCTCTACCTCCTACAGGATACACACGAGGCTCGCCCTAGAGCGATTTCGAGGAGAACCAGCTATCACGAAGTTTGATTAGTCTTTCGCCCCTACCCACAGCTCATCCGAGTCTTTTGCACCAGGCACCGGTTCGGGCCTCCACGCGGGATTAGCCGCGCTTCACCCTGGCCATGGGTAGATCACTTCGCTTCGGGTCTCATCCGTGGAACTCGCGCCCTATTCGGACTCGCTTTCGCTGCGGCTCCGGAATCTCCTTAACCTTGCTCCACAGATGAACTCGCCGGCTCATTAAGCAAAAGGCACGCCGTCACACGGTCCATTGCTGGACGCTGTGCTCCGACTGGTTGTAGGCAGACGGTTTCAGGTTCTATTTCACTCCCCTCCCGGGGTTCTTTTCGCCTTTCCCTCACGGTACTGGTTCACTATCGGTCAGCAAGGAGTATTTAGCCTTGGAGAGTGGTCTCCCCAGATTCCCACCGGGTTACTCGAGCCCGGTGGTACTCAGGTGCGCGGTCCGGTTCCTCGCGAGTCTTCGGCTACGGGGCTGTCACCCTCTTTGGCGGACCTTTCCAGATCCTTCGCCTGACTCCGATCGTCCCGGGGGAAGTTCAAGGTCTTCCCTCCCGCGTCCTTCAACCCTTCCGTCACAACGGCCTTGACCTTGACATGCCGGAAGTTTGGGCTCCTCCCCTTTCGCTCGCCACTACTTAGGGAATCTCTGTGATTTCTCTTCCTCCGGATACTGAGATGTTTCACTTCTCCGGGTTTGCCGTCCGCACCTATGGATTCAGTACGGACTCGCCGGGCGTTTCCCGGCGGGGTTCCCCCATTCGGACATCTTCGGATCAACGCCTGTGAGCGGCTCCCCGAAGCTTTTCGCAGCTTGCCACGTCCTTCATCGCCTCTTGCTGCCTAGGCATCCACCGTCTGCCCTTTATTACTTGAATCGCGTCATTCGCCCTTGCTCCAACGCACTTTCTTCTTTCACGTCCGACCGTCGAGTCCCCTCGCGGTCGGGCCCTTTTCTCTCTCTTCCTATTCTCTTGTCAATGAACTCCGTCCCACCCCCGCCTCTCATGGGCGGGTGGAGATGAGCGGGCTCGAACCGCCGACCTCCTGCGTGCAAGGCAGGCGCTCTCCCAGCTGAGCTACATCCCCGTGTGGTGGGCCTGGATCGACTCGAACGATCGACCTCACGCTTATCAGGCGTGTGCTCTAACCACCTGAGCTACAGGCCCGGCCGTCCTCTTTCCGTTGGCCCGGGATCTTTCACAGTACTAAATAGGAGCGCAGACCGCAGAACCCTTCCCTTGTCGTTTCTCCTAGAAAGGAGGTGATCCAGCCACAGGTTCCCCTACGGCTACCTTGTTACGACTTCACCCCAATCATCGGCCATACCTTGGGCGGCTTCGCCCCCTTGCGGGGTTCGGACACCGACTTCGGGTACAACAGACTTTCGTGGTGTGACGGGCGGTGTGTACAAGGCCCGGGAACGTATTCACCGCGTCGTTCTGATACGCGATTACTAGCGATTCCGACTTCATGAGGTCGAGTTGCAGACCTCAATCCGAACTGAGACCGGCTTTCTCGGATTTGCTCCACCTTACGGTCTTGCTTCCGTCTGTACCGGCCATTGTTGCACGTGTGTCGCCCTGGATATAAAGGCCATGATGACTTGACGTCATCCCCACCTTCCTCCAACTCATCGCTGGCAGTCCCCCTCGAGTGCCCGGCTTTACCCGGTGGCAACAAAGGGCAGGGGTTGCGCTCGTTGCGGGACTTAACCCAACACCTCACGGCACGAGCTGACGACAGCCATGCAGCACCTGTGACGCCTCCCCTTGCGGGGTCGTTCCCCTTTCGGTTCACTACCAGCGCCATGTCAAACCCAGGTAAGGTTCCTCGCGTTGCGTCGAATTAAACCACATGCACCACCGCTTGTGCGGGCCCCCGTCAATTCCTTTGAGTTTCAACCTTGCGGCCGTACTCCCCAGGCGGGGAACTTATTGCGTTAGCTGCGGCACGGGGATTGCTCCCCACACTTAGTTCCCATCGTTTAGGGCGTGGACTACCAGGGTATCTAATCCTGTTTGCTCCCCACGCTTTCGTCTCTCAGTGTCAGGTCTGTTCCAGGAAGCCGCCTTCGCCACCGGCCTTCTTTCTGATCTCTACGCATTTCACCGCTACACCAGAAATTCCGCTTCCCTCTCCCAGCCTCGAGTCTCCCAGTCTCCTTGGCCTCACCATGGTTAAGCCACGGCTTTTTACCAAAGACTTGAAAAACCACCTACAGACCCTTTACGCCCAGTCACTCCGAACAACGCTTGCCACCCCTGTCTTACCGCGGCTGCTGGCACAGAGTTAGCCGTGGCTTATTCGCAAGGTACCGTCATCCCCGCCGGGTATTGACCGGCAGGACTTCGTCCCTTACAAAAGTGGTTTACAACCC
Organism: archaeon; assembly: GCA_021800855.1. GTDB lineage: Archaea > Thermoproteota > Nitrososphaeria > Nitrososphaerales > Gagatemarchaeaceae > UBA183. Next base: position 4,396 of record JAJYYP010000065.1, read on the forward strand.
GAAAGCCTTCTTCCCACACGCGGCGTTGCTGCGTCAGGGTTGCCCCCATTGCGCAAAATTCCTCACTGCTGCCTCCCGTAGGAGTCTGGCCCGTGTCTCAGTGCCAGTGTGGCTGATCGTCCTCTCAGACCAGCTACCCGTCTTCGCCTTGGTAGGCCGTTACCCTACCAACTAGCTGATGGGCCATGGGCTCCTCCCAGAGCGGAAGCATGTTGCCAGAGGCCTCCCTTTCCCCGGATCCCTCCCGGAACCCGGACGATATTCGGTATTAGCCCCCCTTTCGGAAGGATATCCCCATCTCCAGGGCAGATTCCCATGTATTACTCACCCGTTCGCCACCTTACCGGGGGATTGCTCCCCTTTCACGTTGGACTTGCATGTGTTAAGCACGCCGCCAGCGTTCGTTCTGAGCCAGGATCAAACTCTCCAGTTTCATCTCATTGGCTCGGGCCCGCGATCTGCATTGCTCCTATTTAGTTGTCAACGATCCCCGCTC
>JAJYYP010000066.1 GCA_021800855.1 archaeon
AATCACGCAGATATAGCGCCTGGGGGAGGTATGGTCGCCTTGTGGGACATACTCTACGCAGTCGATGCCTCCTCCAGCATGGCTGACACCCACAGGTCCCCCCACGGTACCAGCTTCGTCAAGATGAGCCTCGTCGCCAGCACTATAGTCGGCCTCCTCGACGGGGGCCAGCTCCCTTTCGGGAGCAGGCTGGGGGTGATGACATTCCAGGCGCCGACCAGGGCGAGGGGGATGTTCCTCAAGGGGGGCGAAGAGATGATGAGGGTGGCGGTCCCCATCAGCCCCATAGGGTCCATGGCCAAGGCACAGGTCCAGGTGGCCCTCGCGGGGGTGAAGGTCGGGGGGGCGACCCCCACGGGGATGGCCATCGAGGAAGGGCTCCGCCTCCTCTACGCCTCTGACGACGGGCCCGTCAGGAGGATAAAGAAGCTCGTGATCATCACTGACGAGAAGTCCAACGTCGGCCCCAAGCCGGAGAAGGTGGTCAGCGACGAGGTGGCCATGAAGGCGATAATCGACGTCATAGCCATCGGGGGGAAGATCAGCAGAGGGACGCTCGAGAAGGTTGCCGCCAAGACGGGCGGTAAATTCATGATAGTCGAGAGCGCCGAGGAGCTCCTCCAGGCGATGAAGCCGAGGATAGACGTGCGGGGCCTCGGGGTAGACGCCGGGCTGCTGGCGGACGTGGCTAGGTCAGAGCTCGAGCTCGAGAACGCGAAGCGCCTCGGCGCCACCTCCATGGAGTACCGCCAGGCCCTCGAGAGGGCGAGGGGGGTGCGGGCGAGGGCGAACAAGCGGCTGATGGAGGTGATGATGCTGAGGTCTCAGGCTGACTCTGACGTGAAGGTCCTTGTGTCCGAGCTACAGCGGGGGTTGCCAATGGCAGACTACGCCCGCAGGGTGTGGCCCAGGGCTTCGGAGCTGGACCAGGCCGAGAAGGTGGAGAAGGAGCTCAAGGCCGCGATGGAGAGGCTGGCCGCTTAGGGGGGTGGCGCTCCAGCCTGAGAAGCAGCCGCGCGTTCGCCTTCGGGTGTGCTTCATAGGGGAACCGGCCCCGGCCGGAGAAACGTCCCGGAGCGGCCTCCGACCTAATCTGTTAGGTCTGAGACTTATCTGCGCGTGGACTTCCGCTCATACAAAGGGGTGCAGAGCGGATAGATGGCCAGCAAGTTTCTGATCGGCGTCGACGCCGCGATGATGCTGATAATCTTCGCCTTCTCCGGCTTCATTTTCCTCGGCCTCGGCATCCAGTCGCGGCTGCTCGTCTACGGCACCGGGGCCGTGCTGATAGCGATAACCATCGCCTTCGCACTCCGCAACGCGAGGACTCTCCGCGGGGTGGAAGGGGGCGCTGACAGCGAGAAGACGCGCGACACCCTCCACCGCCTCTTCCTCCTCCTCTACGTCCAGTACGCCTACTACTGGGGGACGTTCGCCGCCGGGATGTTCACCAACTACTACTTCGCCGTCCCCGGGAGCCTGCAGCCTACCCTGGTGCAGATAGTGACCGAGGTCATCATGGCGCCTGACCTCTTCACCCACGTCCTGATGGCCATACTCAGCACCAGCATGAGCATCCCTGTGATCTACCTGGCGAGGCGGATCAGGCTGAGGGACGTCACGAGGCTGCACGTCGCGGCCATCTGCGTCAGGATCGTCGGCTTCTTCATGGGCCCCCTCTACATCTACTACAATACATCCCCCGTATCCATAGTGTTCTCAGGGAGCGTCGCCTCGCTCACCATGGTGTCCGTCTTCGGTGTCGCGGTTTTCCTGACGCTGCTGAGCAGGATATTCATCGTCAGGGAGGACGTACGCCTGAAGTCCATGGCCGTCGCCCGGCCCACGGTCTCGGTCCCCCTGAGAGGGAGTGACAGCTGAGTTGGAGGCCTACCAGTCCACCACCCTGCTGCAGGGGGAGGAGATAGGCAGCCTCGGGCTGCGGGGGCTCACGCTGACCCTGAGGCTGAGCTACGCCAACTTCGTCATGTATTTCATGCTCCTCGTCACCGGCATGTACGTCAACATATTCATCACGTCTGGGGTGGACACCGTCGGCATCAGTAACCCGGCGAACCTCGTCCACATGCTCTTCGCCGCTGGGAACTTCGCGCTGACCTTCGTCATAATGATGGTCGGGGTCGTCTACCGGATGAAGAAGGTCGCCATGTACAGCTTCGGCGCCATCGTCTCTCTCATAGCTGCCACGGCCGGTGGCGCTCTCTTCCTCATCACGGGCGGGTCCAGGGTCTCGGGGTCGGAGACGCTTGCCGCAGGGTGGGAGATGTCCCTCCTGTTCATGCTCGCCATATTCCTGTCCTACTACGCCACCCTGAAGATAATGAGGGCGGTCAGGCTCATCGAGGCCCTGGACCAGAGGGGTGGTGCGCCATGACGTCGCAGGGGCTTACCAACGCTTCGCACGACGTCCTCCCCGGGCTTTTCGTCCGCCAGACCCGGCGCCTGCTCACGCTGATGTACGCGCAGGCGTTCTTCCTGGCGGTCACCTACGTGATGGGGGTCTGGCTGGCCGTCGTGATGGCGTCCAGCATCGCTGTCACCCAGCCCGAGGTGGTGGTGCACGTCGTCCTCGCCTCGACCCTGGCCAGCCTGACAGCGGCGCTGGGCTTCCTGGCCATGCTACAGCACCAGAAAGACATAGCATTCCTCAACACTGCGTTCTTCCTTGTCATAATCACGGCCGGGGTCGCGGGGTTCCTGCTGCTGGGGAACCCATCCAGCGGGGCCCAGGTCACCGTGACCAACCTGACTATGATGTCGGTGGCAGGGTTCGGGATGCCCGTCACGGGCTACTCGATCGACAAGGAGGCGAGGATAGTCAGGTCCAACGGCGCCGACCGGGAGGTGGAGGGATCCCCGGCGGCAGGACTCGCCATGGTCGCCCTCGTCGCCCTGGCTATCACGGCAGTCGCGGGGGTCTCGACGAGGACCATCGCGCTGTCGTCGTCCTTGGCGGCCCTCTACTCGACAGCCGTCGCCATTCACTTCGGGCTCGCAGCGGTCACAATCTCGCTCCTGCTTGGCGTCCTCGTGCTCTCCATGTTCGAGGGCTCCGTCGCGCCCCCTCTGCATGTGTCCCGCCAGAGGGGGTTGTTCGCCATCTTCGGCCTGGCGGCCGTCTGCATGGCCGGGGGAGCGGGTGTGATAGCTGCCGGGCTTGTCCCCGGAGCAGGCGCCACCACCACCTACCTGGTGATGATGGGGGAGGCGGTCGCCTTCGCCTACTGCTTCCTGGTCCTCGTGCTCGCCGCGCCTTTCGACGGTGGCTCCAGGGAGCATAAGCGTCATGGCGTAAGGGAGCGGCTCAGATGACCATATTCTCCGTCTTGCTGTTCCTGTTCCTGTTCACCACCGCCTTCTTCTCGTTCCTCCTGTTGTTTTACCAGGCATGGCGGAGCGGCAGGGCGGTCAGTGCCAGCGGCGCACCGCAGGCCTACCCCCGCCGGGACTCCCGCCCTCCGGACCAGGGTTAGACAGGAGGCAGCGGCAGGGCCCTGTCCGGAGAAAGAGTGGACCTAGACTCAGAATCCTTCAAACACTTAAAGGGCCAGATGGTCGAGAGGGCGAGAGGTTGTCAGCGCCCAAGGAACTTAGCGTCTTCGGCGAGGACTACGGCACTTCCGAGCTGAAGTTCGGCCCCGCGACCCTGGGGAACGTCCCCGACGTGATAGAGAACAGGGGCTACTTCCCCGACACCAGGAGCTCCATGGTCAGGATGACAGGGGGGCCGGACAAGAAGCTCCTCGTGGTCGGACCGGACGTCTCCAACTTCGTGGAGGCGAAGCGGGACATCGCGGAGCGGATGGTCTACCCCATGCGCAGCGGGGTCATCGACAGGGACGACGACAGGTCCTGGTCTGTGGTGAAGGAGCTGACGAGGTACGCGCTGCTGAGGCACGTCCCCGAGGCCCCGGGGTTCGAAGGGGTCAAGGCGGTGGCGGCCCTCTCGGCGGCGGCGCCGAGGTACATGTACGAGAAGCTCTTCGACATACACAGGGAGGTGAACCAGGAGGAGGGGAGGAAGCTGGTGAAGGCGTTGTCCGTCATCCCCCAGCCGTTCGCTGTGGCCATTTCTCAGAAGGTCCTGGCGTGCACTGTCCTCGAAGCGGGGGCGGGGAACTCTGTCACTTATGATCAGCCAATCCTTGTCCGTTCGGGGAACAAGATCGGGATGGTCAAGATTGGCGAGGTCGTGGACCCTATCATCGAAAGGGGTTTCGAGGAGAGGCAAGGGACGCAGTGTGCTCCTGTCGATTACGACCTTTCAGTCCTGTCATTCGACCCCTACAGCCTGAAGGTGTCGTTCCGGAAGATCAAGGAGGTCTACAGGCATCATTCACCGCCTCTGCTCTACAAGGTGAAGACACGGAAGGGGAGGACGGTCACCATAACCAAAGACCACAACCTCTACGTGCTACGGGGGGGACGGCTAGAGCTGCTTAGGACAGGCGATGTGAGGGCAGGGGATTATGTCCCCCTCCCCAAGTCAATCAACTTCATCGGAACAGGCCCAGACAAGATCAATGTTCTCCGGGCACTTGGATATCCGAAGTGGGTCAGAGTCATGGCTACAGACGAGACCAGGGAGCTGGTGAGAAGGCACAGGCACGAACGAGGGGTCAGGCGCGCTCTCGGTTCTTCTCTGAGCGGGATCGTCACCAGAGGGGAGTCCATCAGAGCAGACAAGTATAGGAAGCTTGAGAAGCTTCTGGGCCTCGCATCAGAAGACGTCAGAATTTCCGCAAGAGGCGGAACGAAAATGAGCAACCTAGTCTC
>JAJYYP010000020.1 GCA_021800855.1 archaeon
CCGTTCACTGCGAAGGAAGAATTAAATAGAAAGCCGTGCGGAAGCCCTTTTCAAGATGCAGCAGATACAACCGCTTGTAGTGATGACTCCCGTCGCCAGGCAGAAGATTGGTGAGGTTTTGGAACAGGAGAAGGCGACGGACGCCTATCTGAAGATAGAGGTCTACCAGGGGGGCGGATGTGCCTGCAGCGGCGGATACAGGTACGCGCTGAGCCTTGAAAGGCAGCCAGGGACCACAGACGTCGTGGAAGAGGTCGACGGGCTCAAGGTGATGGCCGCCAAGGGCGACGCAGAGGTTCTCAGGGGGTCGAAGATCGATTACGTGGATGGGCTGCAAAGGACAGGGTTCAAGATAGAGAATCCCAACGTCCCCGTAGGAGAAGCCTGCGGCTGCGGCGGGCACTGATTCGGACAAGAACTTAAGAGCAGACGCCCCTTCCTCCCTCCCCACATTGAAATATGTGGAGGGTTCGAAGCGGGTGTTTCTCAGCACAGGCACGAGGTTCCCGCGCGAGGTGATCTGGGCCGTAGGCGCAATCAAGCTCTCAGCCGCAACGGCCAACATGGCCCTCGGGCTCATGAACCAGGACGTAGGGAAGGCCATCCATTCGAAGGCGAAGGAGCTGATGGAAGGAGCGCACGACCAGTCCATCGTCGTAGACGTGTTCCAGACGGGCTCGGGGACAGGATTGAACATGAACGCCAACGAAGTGCTCGCAGACCTGGCGTCCGCTCAGCTTGGCAAGAAAGTCCATCCTAACGACCATGTCAACATGGGGCAATCGTCCAACGACGTCGGGCCGAGCGCAGTACGGGTCGCAGCTGCCGTGGCGGTGGAACGCGAACTTATCTCCGCACTCAGAGACATGAGCAGGAGCCTGGAGAAGGCGTCCAGGAAGACTGCAAAGGTGTACAAAGCTGGGAGGACCCACCTCAGGGACGCCCTTCCGGTGACCATGGGACAGGAGTTTGGGGCTTACGCGGACGAATTCTCAAGAGACACGCGGCTGGTCCGCGAGACAATGCTCCACCTGCTTGAGCTCCCGATTGGGGGGACCGCCGTAGGGACAGGAATCAACACTGACCCAAGATTCGGAGGGATGGTTGCCTCTGAGATAGCCAGACTGTCAGGGCTCCCGTTCAGGAGCGCGAGGAACAAATTCAGGCCCACCCGCCTGCTGACCGACATGTCCTCGCTGAGCGGAGCGATGAGGACGGTCAGCATAAGCCTCTACAGGCTCTGTCAGGACCTCAGGCTGATGTTCTCCGGCCCGCTTACCGGCCTGGGGGAGATCGACATACCGACCCAGGAAGAGGTCGCTGGGAGCAGCATCATGCCAGGGAAGACGAACCCGGTCACTGTGGAGAGCGCGCTGTTGGCGTCGGCTGAGGTAGCAGGGCTGGACAGCGCGAACGCAGCGGCGGCGTCCCTAGGGGAGTTCGAGCTTGCGATGGGGGTCCCGCTGATGGGTTACAACCTGGTCCTCCAGGTGAAACTGCTCTCTGAGGCGCTGCGCAAGGTCGGGAGCCTTGTGATAGACCACATCGTACCTATGAAGGAAAGAGCGCAAAGCTACGCGGAGACGAGCCAGGCACTGGTCACCCTGATCTCCCCGAAGATAGGCTACGACAAGGCGTCGGCCCTCGGGAAGAAGATTGCAAAGGGGGCAGCAATCAGGCCTGCGCTCAAGGAGTTGGGGCTCACCCCCAAGGAGATAGAATCGGTCCTCGACATGAAGAACCTGGTCAAGCCAGGGATACCTGCGAAGAGGATCTAGTCGGTTTTTCAGCCGCAAACGTGCGTATTCAGCGGCGAGCCCTGACGCCGATCTTCTCCATCAGCTTGCCCAGCTCTGAGTCGTCGACGGCGTCCATCCTCAAGTACCTTAGGATCTCGTCCTCCTCCATGCCCACACGCCTCGCCTCGGCTACCGTCGTCCTGTACGCTTCCAGTTCGGTCGGTCTTTCCACATACTCGAAGGCCTGGTCGTAGAGTTCCTTCCCTTCGAGGAACTGCCTGACATGCACGAGGACGTGGATGGCGTCCAGGTACAGGAAGTCTGCCTTGGCTGTAGCGAGGTGCTTGGAGCCTACGCATATCGTACCCGTGTCCCTATCCAGCCATAGCCCTGAGTCGCTGCGCTCCACCCTCGTCTTCAGGTGCCTCAGAATCTTGGTCATCTGGGCTTTGGAGCCGAACACCTTCGAAAGAGCAGGGGAAGACTCGAGCCCTGAAAAGACCTCCGAAAGCTTGTACTCGCCCACGGCCGCGCCCCTCCTTACCTTAAACGACGTCACTCTCACGCTGGATTCTGAAAGGGCAGACGGCCAATCAAAAGTTCCGAACTCAAAAAGTCATATTGTCACGGTGAAGATTGGTTCACACGGGCGCGCAGATGGACCCCGGGGATACGCTTACGTTGTGCCGCCCATGACAGACTAGGGGGGACTCGGGTGATCGCCTCTCTAAGCGGTATCAGGGGGATTCTGAACCAAGACTTCTCGTTGGCCGACGTAGCCAGGTACTCCTCCAACTTCGCCGCAGCCACCGGAGGGAAGGAGTTCCTCCTCGCCAGGGACACGAGGAAGACTGGGCCTGCAATCTGCAGGGCGGTCGCCGCTGGCGTCATGTCTTCGGGCGGGATGGTCATTGACTACGGTGTGATATCCACGCCGGCTCTCTTCAGGGAGAGCAGAGTGAGGGGAGTAGCGGCCGTGATGGTCACCGCCTCGCACAACGAACCCGAGTACAACGGCTTGAAGTTCATAACGGGAGGCGCCGGAATCGGCGAAGAGACGTTTGAGAAAGTGATCGGGAATGGGCTGGCAGGAGAGAGGTGGTTTGTAGGGGGGCGTTGGGGGAAGCCGGCGAAGCCGGGGTATGTCGACAGCTTGGCCGCGAGGTATGGGGAGGGTTCCTGCGAAGGGGTGAGGGTGGCGGTAGACCTTGGAGGAGGGGCGGCCATCGCGCACGCTGTCCCCCTTCTGCGGCGTCTGGGGTGCGAGGTCGTCTCCCTCAATGACGCCTACTCCGTCTTCACGCGCGTTGTAGACCCGGTCGCAGATGACCTCGCCCTCCTCCGCCGGACGGTTAAGGAGAAGGGGTGCGCCATAGGGTTGGGATTCGACTGCGACGGGGACAGGCTCGTCATAGTGGACTCCTCAGGGAAGAAAAGGAGCGGAGACTACATGCTGACCCTCGCCCTCGAGCGGCTCATCCCAGAGACGCGGGAGAGGCAGGTGGTCGTATCGATGGACACCACCCAGGCGGTGGATGACATCGCTGCGAAGGCTGGCTGCAGGGTGCTCAGGTCAAAGGTGGGGGAGGCCAACGTCGTGCGGACTATGAGAGAGGCGGGGGCCCGCCTCGGAGGGGAAGGGAGCAGCGGGGGGCTGATCGACGGCGACTTCAACTTCTGCAGGGACTCCCTGCTGGCGGCCCTGACAATCATCAAGGCCCTGCGAGAGGAGGGGGACGCCCTGTACTCGTCGGTCCCGTCATACCACCAAGAGAGGGTCGCCCTCCGCACCCCCAGGCAGAAGGCGGAGAAGGTGTTCAGGGCATTGGCTCGAAAGTATGATCGCACTGACCTCACCGACGGACTGAAGATAGCTCTCCCCCATCAAGCCTGGGTCCTGATGCGTCCCTCCGGGACCGAGGACGTGGTCAGGGTCTCGGCTGAGGCTCCGTCGGTCGCCAGGGCGAAGAGCATCGCCAAGGACTTCGCCAGGGTGCTGGACGGGCGGGAGCCATAGGATGCCTGACGAGTTCGAGGTGATAGCGGCTATGTCGAAGGCCGCTGGGAAGCCCCCGAAGGGGTACAGTCAGATAGGCGACGACGTCGCTGTCGTCACTCCCAGGCCGGGGAGGGTGGTCCTGAAGACAGACATGCTGGTGGAGCACACCGACGTGCCTGCGGGGATGACGTACAGGCAGGCCGCGCGGAAAGCCGTGGCGATGTGCGTCAGCGACTTCGCGTCCAAAGGCGTGAGGCCAGACTCGTTCATGATTTCCCTAGGCCTCCGGAGGGGGGTGGACAAAGAGGAGGTGGAGATGGTGGCGCTGGGGCTGAGGGACGCAGTGGAAAGGTGGGGGGTTCACCTCGTCGGAGGGGACACGAACGAAGCGGAGGAACTGATAGTCGGGTGCTCCATGGTGGGTTTCGCGAAGCGGGTGGTCGACAGGGGCGGGGCCTCTCCGGGGGACGCGCTGGTGGTCACGGGAGCGTTCGGGCTCCCCCCGGCCGGGCTCCGCATCATGTTGGGTGGCGCGAAAGCGAAAGCGAGGTTCGGACAGGAGGCGAGGAGGAGCGTCCTCGAACCTGAGCCAAGCCTCGATGTCGGCGTCGCCCTGGCGCCTTACCTCACGTCTGCCATGGATTCGAGTGACGGGCTGGCCAGGAGCATCCACACGCTGGCCCGGGCGAGCGGCGTGGGCTTCGTGGTCGAACGGCTCCCCGCCGCGGGGGGGGTGATGGATTTCGCTGACGCGAACGACCTGGACGGCGACAAGCTGATACTTGAGGGAGGAGAAGAGTATGTGATAGTGGGGACCATCAGAGCACGAGATGTTCGGGCGGCCGAGAGGGCCGTGAAGAAAGCGGGGGGAGAGCTGACAGTCGTGGGACGCGCGACGGAGCGGAAAGAGGTCGTGCTGGAGGTAGGTGGGAGGCTCGAAGCGATCAGGGACGTGGGATGGACCCATCTAGGCCGTCGCTGACTTCACGACCTTCGCGAACCTGTTGACCAAGTGCTCCGCGTCTTCCTGGGAGTCTGACTCGGCGAAGATCCTCACTATCGGCTCGGTCCCGCTCGGCCTGACCAGGACCCAGGAGTGGATGCCAGTCCATAGCTTGAGGCCATCGACCTTCTCGGCCTCCCCGCTTGCGTGCTTCTCGACCGCCTTCATTACCGCGTCGACCCTCTTCGGGTTCACTTCGACCTTGGTCTTGGCTTGGAAATATTTCGGGACCACGAACGACAGCACCTTGGACATTGCCATCCCCTTCCTTGCGAGGCATTCGAGCATCAGAGCTGTGGTCATGCCACCGTCGCGGACCGCGATGTGAGGCTGATAGAGGCACCCTCCGTTCTCCTCGAAGCCGAAGACGGCGTTCCGCTCGATGATGGTCCTCGCGATCTCTACGGCCCCTACTTTGGTCCGGAGCACCCTTGCCCCGTGCTTCTTGGCCACGGCCTCGACCGCCTGGCTGGATGCGACTGAGGTGACGAGGGTCCCTCCAGGGTGCCTGTCGAGGACGAAGTCTGCGATCAAGCAGCCGCTCTGGTCCCCCCAGAGCACCCTTCCTCCTTCGTCACAGAATATGGACCGGTCCCCGTCCCCGTCGTAGGCCACACCAAGGTCTGCCCCCGTGGCCCTCACAGCAGCAGAGAGGTCGTTCAGTGTGTCAGGGGTTGGCTCAGGGCCTCTCCCGGGGAAGGTCCCGTCGACTGTCGAGTTCAGGGTGATCACCTTGCATCCGAGGGACTCGGCGATGTAAGGCGCTGCCACCGCCTGCGCTCCATTGCCCAGGTCCATGACAACCGTGAACTTCCTGGCGGCTATCACCTTCGCGTCGACCTTTGAGAGGACGCCCCTCTGATAGACCCTTACCACCGAGCCCTCCTGTCTCGCCACCCCGATCGACTTCCAGTCGGCCTTGGTCTGCGACTTTTCGAAGTAAATCTTCTCTATCCGCTGTTCGTCCAGCCTGGGGACCTCGACCCCGTCGGGCCCGGACACCTTCAGGCCGTTGTACTGTGGAGGGTTGTGTGACGCTGTAATCATCACGCCGCCCCTGAAACCGAGGGCCTTCACCGCGTACTGGAGCGCAGGAGTAGGCACCAGCCCAGCCTCGGCGACGTCACGGCCTGAGCTGAGTAGTCCTGACGCGACGGCGTTCGCCAGGGCAGGCCCAGAAAGTCGGCCGTCCCTCCCCAGGAGCACTTCTCCGCTTCCGAAGTAGGTCCCGACGGCTTCGGCCAGGCCGATGGCGAAGTCGAGGTCATGGGACACCCCTGGCACGAACCGGACCCCGTTTGTCCCGAATAGCCTCTGCTGGAGTGCGGTCAACGGCCGATGAGCGGCTCCTGACATGATAAAACCTTCCGATTTGGGGCTTCCGCGGAAGGCTGACTGCCGTGGCAAAGCTTATGTTGAAACCTGAGGCGGTGCGGGTTGGGCCCGTAGCGCAGATCCAAGCCGGGAGCGGAGTACGGATAGCGTGGCAGCCTTCTAAGCTGTAGGGAGCTTAGGCTCGCAGAGGTCGTGGGTTCAAATCCCACCGGGCCCGTTTAGTCTTTACCCCTGCGGGCCCCCTAACCTGCGCACGGTTTTTGAGCAAGCGGCATGCACCCGGGAACCCTAAGTTGTCGGGGGAAGAGCGCCGCCTGGCCGCCATCATGTTCACTGACATGGTAGGGTTCACCGCACTTACCCAATCTGACGAGTCACAGTCTCTGGCTGTCCTAGAAAGACACAACAGGCTCCTCCGGCCGTTCTTCGCGAAGTTCAGAGGGAGAGAGATCAAGACGATGGGGGACTCATTCCTAGTAGAGTTCGACAGCGCACTGGACGCCGTCAGCTGCGCCATCGAAGTGCAACGCTTCCTCCATGACTATAACATCTCGTCCATGGACGGGTGGAAGATAGCGCTCCGGATAGGAGTGCACCTCGGAGACGTCGTCCGTGCGGGGAGCGACATCCTTGGAGACGCTGTGAACATCGCCTCCAGGCTACAGCCCCTGGCTGAGCCGGAGGGGGTGTGCGTCTCTCAGCAGATTTACGACCAGGTGAGGAACAAGATAGCCCAAGAACTCGTGAAGCTGGAAACCCACGACCTCAAGGGGGTCAAGTTCGCCGTAGACATCTATAGGGTGGTGATGCCGTGGGAAGAAAGCCTACAGAAGACTCAACCAGTCCCGCTGCTCGACCCGAAGAGGATCGCGGTACTCCCTCTGGTAAGCATGAGCCCTGACCCCAACGACGAATACTTCGCCGATGGGTTGACCGAGGAGCTCATCACCAGGATCTCATTCATCAAAGGACTGGAAGTGATTTCGAGGACCTCCGTGATGAACTACAAGAAGAAGGAGAAGAACGCATTGCAGATTGGTCAGGAGTTGAAGGTCGGGACCCTCCTGGAGGGGAGCGTCAGGAAGGCGGGGAACAGGATTAGGGTCACGGCGCAGCTCATCAACTCGAACACCGAAGGGCACCTCTGGGCGGAGAGCTATGATAGGGACCTGGACGACGTCTTCGGGATACAGAGCGAGATAGCAGAGAAGGTAGCAGGGGAGCTCAGGATACAGCTCCTGCAGTCGGAGAAGAAGACGCTGGAGAGGAAACCCACAGAAAACACTGAGGCATATAGCATCTTCCTGCGTGGGAGAGAGCTGTTGAGGGCCTTCACCGAGCCTTCTGTCAGGCAGGCGTTGGCGCTCTTCGAAAGGGCGGTGGATCTGGACCCGTCATTCGCGAGGGCACATGTGGGGATTGCGGAGTGCCATCAGTTCCTGGTGAACACCGGGTACGAGTCGTTCGACATCTCCCTTCCGAGGGTGAAGGCATCCCTCGAAGAGGCGCTCAAGCTGGACCCAGGCCTGGCAGAGGCCCACGCAGCACTTTCCGAGATGTACTTCAACATAGACGACAGCGCGCGCGCCGAGTCAGAGGCAAGGGAGGCGGTGAAGCTCAACCCTAACCTCCCCGACCCGTACTCCGTGCTCTCAGAGATTGCAGGGATTAGAGGCGAAGTGGAGGAAGCTGTGAAGCTAATCGAGACAGCCTATCGCCTCGACCCGTTCAGTCCCGAGTACATCTGGCGGGTGGGCGACGCCTACGCCTGGACGGGAAGGGAGCAGGAAGCATTGGAACACTGGGCTAAGACCGAGAGACTGGCGCCCGCAGAGGTCTTCAGGTCAATGACCGACCACTACCTATCTAAGGGGGACCTCGCGAAGGCGAAGGAGCTTCATTCGAAGTTCCAGCGGTTGCAGCCCACCCACCCCTGGGTGACTTACATGGGAGGGTTCATCGCTGCTCGCGCTGGGGACAAGGAAGGCGCCCTCCTCGCGATCAAGAAACTCGAAGAGGCGAACATGGGTCCAGCCGTCTACAACTACGTAGCCTATGTCTATCATGCGCTCGGAGACCTGGACGTGTACTTCGACTTCATGAACAGAGCCCTTGACGCCCGCGCAGTTATCGCGTCGTTCGTGATGTATTCACCCCTCCTGTCAGAAGCAAGGAGGGACCCGAGGTATCTGGGACTGCTGGAGAGGATAAGGAGCCAGGGGGGTATCGCGAAATAGGGCAGCCGGGTCCGGCGGCCGAAGATGCCCCTGGCGCCTGGACGAGCCTCCTTCCGGGCCCCCGGAGGCTATTTCACGACGAATTCGAGTGATGCGGCCGCTCCATAGAGCTTGTTCTCCCCTTGCTGCCAGGCGACGGACCGCGCTCCTTCGAGGACGTCGTCGGTTATCTCGAGGCCGCGGTGGGCTGGGAGGCAGTGCATGATGATTGCCCTCCTCGGAGCCGCCCTCAGCAGGGCAGAGTTGACCTGGTACCTCTTGAACGCCCTGATCCTCGTATCCTCTTCTTTTTCTTCCCCCATGCTCACCCAGACATCGGTATAGACCGCGTCGGCTGCGGCGACGGCATCTTTGGGGTCCCGGACCACGTCGATGCTCCCGCCTGTGCTCTTGGCCAAGGACTTCGCCTTCCGGACGAGAGCGGCGCCGGGCTCGTACCCCTCGGGTGAAGCTACGATCACGTTCATCCCTGTGAGTGCCCCTGCAAGCAGCAGTGAGTTGCAGACGTTGTTTCCGTCACCGATGTAAGCCAGCGTGGTCCCCTGCAGCCTCCCCTTCACCTCCTTGATTGTCAGCAGGTCACTGACGGCCTGGGTGGGATGCTCTGTGTCGCTGAGAGCGTTGATCACAGGCTTCCCCGAGTAGGCGGCCAGTTGGGTCAGCGTCTTCTGTGAGAAGACCCTAGCCACTATAACGTCGAGGTAGCCTCCCAGTATCCTCGCCGTGTCCTTGACTGGTTCTCCGCGGCTGAGCTGGAGCTCGTTGGCGGCGAGATAGACCGGCGAACCTCCTAGCCTGAGCGTCGCCACCTCGAAGCTTGTCCTTGTCCTGGTCGAAGGCTTCTCGAAGAGGAGCCCCACGGCGGCCCCCGAGAGGACTCCCCACGGCTGCCTCAGCTTGAACTGCTTCTTCAGCGTCCCCGCCCGAGACACGAGGGACTCCATCTCTCCAGGAGAGAGGTCGGCTACGGAAAGTAGGCTCCTTGGCATTGGTGCCACCACGGTCCCGCCGGCCGCTCACGTATAGATGAAGTTATGCGGGAGGGATAGCCCTCCACGTGTTGCCCTCGGCAGTAGCTAGGCACCCGCCCGGCTGCGTCCCGACCTGTCCATGTGTGCAGGGCAGGGGTCCCTTTCGCGACGCTCCACACAGGGGGCGCCGACTGTCATATCTTCGAGATGGCCGGCCTCAGCTTCTGCTCTGCCCTTTGGCGAGGTCCCGCTCGCTCGAGAGGAGGGCCTTCTTCCTTCCGATGCCCATGCCGTAGCCGCCCAAGCTTCCGTCCTTCCGGATTACCCTGTGGCACGGGATTATCAACGGGACTGGGTTGGAGCCGCAGGCGTTCGCCACCGCCCTGACCGCTTTGGGCTCGCCGACCATCTCGGCCACCTCCTGATAGGATCTGGTCTCTCCAAGAGGGATGCGCTGCAAGGCGGTCCAGACCCGCATCTGAAAGTCAGTGCCTTGGATGTCCAGAGGGAAACGTGCTTCTTGGCCGCGAAGATGACGCTGCAGGGAGCGGAGATAGCGAGCCGCCGTTGGCGACTTGGCTAGCCTCGCACTGGGGAACTCTGCGGCCAGGGCCTTCAGCAGCTCGCAGTCGCTCCGCCCCGCCTTCACCGAGCAGACGCCATAATCTGTGCTGGCCAGCAGGAGCCGGCCCAGGGCTGACCTTCCGGTGGCGTAGCCGACCTGCAACCCTGCGCCGCCTTTCTTGTATGTCGCGGGGGTCATCCCGAGCTTCTTACGAGAGTCCCCGTATAGCCAGCTCTGGGCGGAGTAGCCTGTCCCTCTCAGGGCACGGACCACAGGCTCGCCAGCGGTGAGCTTGGACCTGAGTACGCTCAGCCTGAATCCTTCGAGATATTCGCGCGGGGACATCCCCATCACCTCGGTGAAGGTCCTCTGCAAGTGGGACGGGCTAAGCCCGAACCTCTTCCCGAGGCTCCCGAGCGTCACAGGGGAGGCTGAGTTGGCTTTCAGATATTCGCAGACCCCCTTGACCAGCTCTGCCTTCGAGGTCGCGGTCGATGCTGAAGTGACGCTCTGCAACTCCTGGATATGCCACGGAGCCCCGGTTTGGTAATAAGATGTTTGTCTGGTTCTTGCGGGGCTCTCGTTGCTCCGTGCTCTAGCTGACCTGGATGCCCGGGAACACGCCGTGTATCACATATCCGAATAGGTAGAGGGCGATTGTAGCCCCGAACAGGATCAACAGTATCTCCAGGAAGTCCCTAAAGAAGGTCTTCTGCTGGATGACCACGCTGTACCAGGTGGTGATGGCGAGGATCGCCACCGCGAGGGAGAGGGAAGAGGACAGCGCGACGACCATGTTCTTGGTGAGGAAGTACGGGGTAGCGAGCGTTATGGCAGTCAAGAAATAAGACACCCCGGTGTAGATGGCGCTCAGCCTAGCAGAACCTTCGAACCCCCCTTGCTTCGCCTGGGCGTAAGCGGCGGAAGCCATCGCGAGCGAGGCGGCGGCTCCCGCTATTACCCCCGCAAGCCCTGCGATCTCCGTCTTGTCGTAGAACCCGAGAGACCCGGCGTGGATGCCCGAGATCTCCACCAGAGAGTCGGCCAGCCCTAGGACGATGAAGGAGATGTATCTGACGGCCGAGCTCTCGACCTTCATCTCCAGCGACTTTTCGTGGTCCTTCTCGTCAGCCACCACCTCGTCGAAAGCGGCCCTGTCGCCCTCGGGGATGAGGTGTGCCAGGCCTTTGTAGGTCTGCACGACGTTCTCTTCGTGCCTGTCGAGGTACCTCGTGGCGAAAGTGAGTCCCAGGAACCTCCTCAGGAAGAGGACCCAGTAGAGCTTCAGTTTGGCAAGCCGCGGCTCTTCCCCAGGGACGTACTTCCTCCAGAACTCGTAGTGCCTGCGCTCAGTGGCCGAGAGAGTCCGGAGGACATCTGCAAAGGGGCCGCCTTGCTTCACTGTCTTCGAGAGCCTCTCGTAGAGGGTGTAGTCGGACCACTCGTCTGACATCCTGGTTCGGGCTACCTCCTTGAGCTCCTCGTCCCCAGGTGGCATTCGGTTCCCGCCGGCGGCGACAGCCGTATTTGAACCCTGGGAGTCCGACGGGCGCGGAACGCCCAATGGAGCAGTTTATAGCGGAAAGCTGCGGAAGGAGGGCGACAACGCATGGTGTCAGCATACTGCATGAAATGCAAGGCCGCGCGGGAGATGAAGAGCCCGCAGAGCATGACCATGAAGAATGGGAGACACGCGACTTCCGGGACCTGCCCTGTCTGTGGCACGAAGATGTTCAAGATAGGCGGATAGGGCCGCGACGCAGCCTCAGTCCTCTGGGAGCGTCACTCCAGGTAGAACGCTGGCTTTGTGGGTAGCGCGTCCTTCGCCCTGTTGGCCGGGTCGTGGGTCTGTTTCCCGCTTTTCTGGACCACTACATCGATGCCGAGCTCTTTCGCCATGAACTCGGAGGCCTCGGAGAGGGACTTGAACTCGTCGAAGCCACTGCTTGAGACGACCTTGCTGAGGAGGTCGTCCCCCAGCTCGTAGGCCAGCTTGAAGACCTTGTCGGGTTGGATCTTCGTAGACGCGTACTTTTTCAGCACCTGGCCTATGTTCCCCTTGTTCCGCTTGGCCGCCGTCAGCTCCATGAAGAAGGCCTTCGCTTCATCTGAGCAGACGTAGACGTTGAGCTTCGACCGTGACCCCTTGACCACCTTCAACACGTTGCGTGCGTCTTCAATGACCCTCCCGAGGACTGCTTCGGCCAGGACAGCTTCGTCGTCCACAGGGAAGTCGCTCTGGGACGGCCAGTCCGCCTGGCAGACCAGCCCCTTCCCTCCCAGCTCCCGGTTCAGCTCTTCTGCCATGAACGGCGTGAATGGGGACATCATCCTTGCCCATGCGTTGAACACCTCAGTGAGTGTCTGGCGCCTCGGTCTTCGTGCCCTTCGTAGGTAGTACCTCAGATCGTTCCAGACGTCCAGGAAGACGGTGGCGGATGCGCGCCGCATCCTGAGCCCCTCCATCGCCTCCGACGCGACGGCGATCCGTCCGCTGAACGATGAGACTAGCCACGAGTCTAGCCTTTCCTTCTTGCGGTCTGTCGCCAACCTCAGTGTCTTCCTGACGAATGGAATCACGGACTCCACCTTGTCTTTCGCGTCCATCGCCGCTCTGTCCCTCCAGTCTGCGTCGTCCATGCCGTCCGCGGTCAGGGCCAGGGCCAGGCGGAACGCATCGGCGCCGTACTTCTCCTTGGCACCTTCCCATGTGACGAAGTTCCCCTTCGTCTTGCTCATCCTCTTGCCTTCGATTGTTATCATCCCGTTGATGCCGAACCCCCTGGGCCAGTCCTTCTCTGGGAAGATGGCAGCGTGGTGGAAGGCGAAGAAAGTCAGATGGTTCGGGATGAGATCCTTCCCTGAGTTGCGCAGGTCGACCGGGTACCAGTAGACGAACTCGGCCCTCATATCCTTCAAGACCCTCTCAGAGACACGGGCAGCCTTGGCAAGGCTAGCAGGGCTCCCCTTGCCCAGGAGGACGTAGTCCAGTACCTCGGGGGTGAGGCTGTCGGGCGTGACCTTCTCCAGGTTGACGAATTTGCTTATGCAGTAATAGGCCATATAGATGGTGGAATCGCTCAAGGTCTCGACCAGCCAGTCCTTGTCCCATGGGAGCCTCGTCCCCATCCCGGAGCGCCTTGCACACGGCCAGTCCTTCAGCCACTCGATGGTGGAGTAGAACAGCTGCCTGGCTTCCTCTGGGTAGACGTCAGCCCGGTCTATGACAAGCTTCGCCTTTGCCTTCCACGCCGGGTTGGAGTAGTTCAGGAACCACTGGTTCTCCAGGATTTTGACATAGCACCTGGTCCCGCAGCGGCAGACGACCTTCTCAGGGAGCTCGAACATCTTTGCGAGCCTCTCAGTCTTGGCGATGAGTTCAACTGCCTTGTCCTTCGCTTCGGGGACCGTGAGGTGGGCGAGGGGCCCTGAGCTCTGGCTGAGCACCCCCCTGTGGAACTCGGCGCTGTAGATCTCCTGGGTTGCAGCGTCCAGGTTCGGATCAGTCGAGTCCGTTATGTTCAGTT
Source organism: archaeon (assembly GCA_021800855.1). Taxonomy (GTDB): domain Archaea; phylum Thermoproteota; class Nitrososphaeria; order Nitrososphaerales; family Gagatemarchaeaceae; genus UBA183. The sequence continues at coordinate 13,377 of JAJYYP010000020.1, forward strand.
TCCTGATCACGTCTTCGGCGGGAATCTTAGAGTATCCCGGCAGGGAGAGGATGGGTATTGGGGTGACCTTGTCCGCCTCTTCTTTGACCTGTCGCCCCACCTGGACCCTCCCTTCCTGGATGTCCCTGAGCGCCATCAGGTCGTATGGGGCGTGGGCCGGGACGCTGTAGACCACGCCGGTGGCCAGCGACGGGTCGACGAACCTGCCCGGGAAGATTGGGAGCGACTTCCCCGTGAGCGGAGCCATCGCGTACCTCCCCACCAGGTCGGAGCCCTTGAACTCACGGATTGGAGCGACGCTGTGCTTCTGCTCGGAGAGCTTCGGCAAGGACGCAGAGCTGACTATCCAGATCTCCCCGTCGACGCGGGCCTCGCTGTAATCTGCGTCAGGATTGACCCAGACGTTGGTCGCCCCGTAGAGTGTCTCGGGCCGCAGCGTCGCGGCGACCAGGGCGAACTCGCCGAGGTGGAACTTGATCAGGTTGAACTCAGTGGGGGAGACCCCTTCCCCCTCCATCCTGTCGTGGTCCCCGGTAGGGCTCTTGTCGAAGGGACACCAGACCACCGGATGGGTCCCCTGGACGACGTAGCCCAGCTCTCTCAGGTGGAAGTATTGCCACTCCACGAACTTCCTGAAGGCAGGGTCGACGGTCCTAAACTCCCTCCTCCAGTCGATTGAGAAGCCTGTCTCCTTCATCACCCTTCTGCTCTGCTTCGTGTAGTAGGAGGCCAGATACTCGGGGTCGACGAACTTCGCGACTTCCTGTTCTGGGACGCGGTCGAGTTCTAGGAAGGCTCTCTTGACAGCAGGGTCTCCCTCCCTGAGCCTCTTGCTCATGCCGACGATGGGTTGCCCCGTCCAGTGCCAGGCCCAGGGGAAGAGGACGTTGTACCCTTGGAGGCGCTTGAACCGCGAGTAGAACTCCAGGTGGCTCGCAGTGAAAGCTGTCCCTACGTGGACCGCGGCGTTCATATATGGGAACGGGAAAGTCACGAAGACCTTCTTCTTCCCCGACACGGGGTCCGGCTCGAAGGCACGCTTCTCGTCCCATAACCTCAGCCAGTATTTCTCACGTGCAGACATATCAGTCAACTCGCCGGGGCCAGCTTCACCGCGGCGGAGACGGCCTGTTCCAACATGTCAAGCCTGGGTCCGCCCCCCTGGGCGAAGGTAGGCGATCCCCCTCCTGAACCTCCTAGGATGGGGGCCAGTTTCCTCACTATGTCGACGGCCGAGAAGCCCGCCTCCCTGGCAGCGGCGCCGACGAACGAGGCGATGCGGGCTGAGGTCCCGGTCGAGAAGAAGGCTATGTAGACGAGGGCAGGGTCGGAGGCTATGTTCTTCTCTCCCTGTGCAATGATCTGTTCCTCGCCCAAGGAGAGGTCCCTGGAGACGTAAAGCTTTGCTCCGCCGACTGGCTTGGCTCCGGTCGCTATCCCCGCGGAAGAGAGCTCGACGAGCTTCTGCCCAAGCGCCTTCTCGCGGGCCCTGGATTCTTCCACGTCATTGAGCACCCGGCGGGCCACCCTTGGGAGGTTCTCCCTCTGGGTCCCGAGGATGGACGACAGCTCGCTAAGCTCGGAATCCATCCTGTGGATATATTCGATTGCGGCTTCCCCTGCAACGAACTCTAGGCGCTCCACCCCGTCCTGGACCCGTTCGGCCTTGGTTATCTTGATGAGCCCGACCTCGCCTGTCGACTTTGAGTGCGTCCCGCCGCACGCCTCTATGTCCCACCCCCCGATGTCCACCACCCTCACGAGGTTCCCTGGGACGACCCCGCCCTGGTACAACCTGAAGCCGTACTTCGACTCCGCCTCCTGCCTGGGCATGAAGGTGTTCTTCACCTTCAGATCCTTCCTCACGATTTCGTTGGCCAGGTCTTCGATCTTCTGCACCTGCGCCTCAGTGAGATGGGCGAAGTGAGTGATGTCGATTCTGCCGTAGTCCTCTTCTTTGAAGGCTGAGTGCTGCCACACCCATGGGCCCAGGACCTGCCTGGACGAGCCGTTGAGGATGTGGGTCGCGGTGTGTATGTGAGTGATCCTCCGGCGCCGCCTCTGGTCAACGTGGCACTGCACTCTGGTTCCGGCCCGGGGCGCTCTCCCCTCGATTCTGTGGATTACGACGTCACCATACTTCTCGATGTCAAGGACCGCGGCCCCTCCGATCGTCCCCTTGTCGGGCTCCTGGCCGCCCCCTCTTGGGTAGAAACATGTCCGGTCCAACACCACGAATCCGCCCTCGAAGACCTCGACCACCCTCGCGGTGAAGTCGAACGGCGCCTCGTCTTCGTAGTACCAGAGCCTCGTCGGTTTCAGCCGCCGGGTGTCGAACTGCATCTTCGGCTGCTCGAGCTCGCGGGCCAGGTGCCTGGCCTGCACTTGCTCGTAGAACCCTTCAGGGGGGCTTACCTTGGCTCCGCCCTCCATGAGCTGCTCGGGGGTGACGCCGTCGGAGTCGTACAGCTTCACGAGGTCGTCGGTGGTCAGCTCCTTCCCCTGGGCAGAGAGAGAAGAGACGATTTTGGAGACCCTCTCAGAAGAGGACAGGAACCTCGACTCTTCTACTCCGAGCACCTCCTTGACGTCTGGGCCGTGGTCGGCCAGCTCGGGATACATGCCCTTCAGCTGGGCGATGTGCCAGTCGATGAGGTCGGCTATCTGGAGCTTGAACTTGTAGTAGTTGATGAAGTTCCTTGTCCTGCGGAAGACCATCCTGAGGTTGTACCCTCCCCCCGAGTTGCTCGGGAGCATGCCGTCGGCCACGGCGAAGAGGAGGGTGCGTGTGTGGTCAGCGATGGCGTACATCGCCTCCAGGGCTCCAAACTGGCTCCAGAGCCTCGAAGGGTCTTCGCCTAGGGCATTCGCGATCTTCTGCCTGGCGTCTTCAAGATTCCGATATTCGTCGAGGTTGATTTCGCCTGCCAGGGCGGAGTAACGGTTGAAGAGCTCCTCGTCATATTCTAGCCTGTTGTCTTCCTTCATCCTCTTCAGGATGGGGGTGAAATAGGCATCGTAGGCGGTGGGGGTCCCTTGGCTCAGCCAGGTCAGTCGCTCGAGCCCTGCTCCCATGTCGACCACAGGCTCCTTAAGTGCCACGTACCTGTCGGGACTCCCTTCGAAGGCAGTGAATACGGCGTTGCCCGTTTCTAGGCCCCGGACGTTGTACTGGAGCGAATAGCCGAACGCCCCGTACCCCATCCAGACGTCCTCGTCGAAGGTGATTTCCTCCTTCTTTATCCCGAAGGTCCTGGTGAGTAGGCGGAAGTCCAGGTCGATGGTCCTGTCCTTCCAGTAGCCTTCATTGTTCGCCAGGGCCGTCTGGCCTATCATACAGAAGGAAGTGCCGTGCTTACCGTTCACCCCCACGGTCGGGACGTCGTTGAACCTCAGGCACATCTGGGGGACCACCAGCGGGTTGGCGGGGAGGGAAAAGACGACCTTGCCTCCCTCGACCCTCTGGAAGTCTATGATCGAGGCGACAGTGAAGTAGAGGTCGGGGCGCCAGCGGCTGACGACAGGATAGCGCTTCACTATTGCGTGCCCGTTCTTTTTGAAGAACGCCTCGACGGCCTTCCATGCATCGACGTAGCCCAGCTTCCTCGTGGTAGGGGGACGCCCGATGAAGGTGTATGGGGAGCAGGGCTGGTCGTCGCACCTGGTCCTTTCCGGGCGCAGAGTCCAGAAGTGCTTGCCGCAGCTCTCGCATTTCTTCCTGACGAACCCTTCCCTCTTGAACAGGTCTACGACATAGTACTTCTTGTAATCTGAGGAGAACTTGGCCTTCAGGGCCTGCTTCTTGTCGTTCAAAGGTGGTGCTCCACTGTCGTTTCATGTCCCTACCTCTGAGTAGATAAACTATGGAAGTGAGATCTGGAGAAGGTTTGACCAAGAAGGAAGGGGCTGCCTTCACTAGGTGCCTGGGGTCATAATAAGGGAGGAGAGGGAAGACTAGATGGCCCTAATCGGACGGCCCCTTTTTTGGGCCAAGTCGAGCTGAGGGAGTGCAGACTGGCCGGGAGTGGGGGGGCCAAGAAGGAAGGCAACGAGTCAGCCAGGACGATGGAAGGGCGGGTCAGGGGGAGCGTGGCCCACGACCAGAGGCCGCGCAGAGCCCGGGGGGAGTCCGGTACGGCTGGTCCGGGTGGTCCGGCGGGCCGTTCAGCAAGATGAAGGTACGCTTGGTCTACTACATCCAAGTCATCCCTTCGCGCATGGGGGAGGAAGCGGGGGCTCCCCTGAGGCAGGCCTTCGAGGCACGCAGACGAAATAGGCCCACGTTCGCTGGGCTCAAGGCGAGGTCGAAGAAGAGGGGAGCGTATTCGCCCTACGAGACGCGCGGATTCCATCGAGAGTACGTAGTGATTACCGGTGAAGAGCCGAGCTCACAGATTCAAACTCTTAAATACGGAACCCGGGTCGCCTGTTCGCGAACTAAAGATGGAGTACGTTTACGCAGCTCTCCTGCTTCACAAGCTGGGGAAGCCGGTCAACGAAGAGAACCTGACAAGCGTGGTGAAGGCGACCGGTGTGACCCCCGACGAAGTGAAGATCAAGGCACTGACTTCTGCCCTCAGCGAGGTGAACATCGACGAGGCGCTGAAGAACGCTTCGACGATCGCTGCAGCACCTGCTGCCCCAGCGCAAGGCGCACCAGCAGCGAAGGCGGAAGAGAAGCCGAAGGAAGAGGAGAAGAAGGAAGAAGAGGCGCTACAGGGTCTCGCTTCGCTCTTCGGATGAGTCGGACACCATTCCTGTCTTTTCTGTCTAAGCGGAAGCTATGCAGCGACACATCCGTCTGAGCACTGCCCCAGCCGGCGCGTCGGGATGATACGCGGCAGTGTCTTTGGGTAGGGTTGCCAGGTGAAGCAACAGTCAGCGAGGGATATCTGTCCCGAGAGCAAAGGGTGCCATCATTTAGGAAAGGGGTGGGGCCTATTTCAAGCCCTTTTCTTTGGCCATGGCTTCCAAGGCCGCAGCTTCCGCCTCCGCCCGCCCGAATATCATCGGGGCGGTCTCCTTGTCGATGAGGCCTGCCTCTACCTGGACGCTCAGTGCCTCTCTGTAAGCCTTCGCTAGTATGTCTGGCGCCGTCTCCTTGGTGACGTAGCCGATGATGATTGCCAGGCCCCTGGAGGAGGCATAGGCGTCGAGGATGCTTTTCCTGTACTCGTCAAGGTTGATCGCGACTACGTCCCCCTCGTATATCAGCCCGTTCTCATAGGCGAGCGCGATCGCAAGGCCTGCACGTATCGGCTTGATGTTCAGCTTGGAGAGAAGGCTGGCGAGCTTAGGGGTGATCTCAGCCCCCTTCTTCACGGCAACAGAGTCCTTGTTGACCCAGATGCTCCCCCCTTCGATCTTGGTCTGGATGCCTGCTTCCCGGAACTCGCTCAGCACCGGGCCTGCGGGGAGGCTGGTATTCCCGGCGGGGACGATGATGTCGTCGGGGGCCTTGTCGCCGGCCCTTGCAGCGAGGTAGACCTTGTTCTTGTCGAGGACGAGAAAGAGCTTGAAGGGGTCGTGGGTCGAGAAGATGAGCGCGTTCTGCCCCGTGAGGTGAGACAGGAGTTGGTCCGCGTTCTTAATCCCTGCCTTCTGGAGTCCTCGTATGGCAAGCTTGTTTTTGACGACATAGACCTCGGCGTTCTGCCTCAGAGCCTTGCGCACCGCCATGAGCTGGCTAGCTCTCACCTTCGAGAGGCTTGTCACAGCCAGGACAGGGTACTTCCTGGCGAGCGCGGCCACGTGTTCGACGGCCTCTACCTTCTTGGGGTTGGGTTGATGGACCTGAACTGTCTCGCTCAACTAGTCCACCGCCTGCTTCGCTGGCTTCCCCATGGTAGTCTTCACCATGACCGTCTTGATGTTCCTATCGCCGTTGGGGAGCTTCTTCGACACCGCGTTGACTACAGCAAGTATATTCTCCGTCAGGTCCGTCTCCGAGAGCTGGCTGTCCCCCACCTTGGCCATAACCCCCAGCGAGCCCCTGCTCCGGACCCTTATCGCCGTCCTCATCCTCTTGATTATGTCCTCGATCGGGGAGTTCGGGGGTACCGGCGACGGTATCTTCCCCTTGGGGCCTAGCGCCTGCCCCAGGACCTTGCCGACCCTCGGCATGAGTGCCGTGTCTGCTAGAAAGAAGTCGTAGGACCTGGCGAGCTTCTTGGCGTCCCTCTTGCTCCCTCCGTAGTTTTCCAGCTGTGCCGCGTCCAATACGAGGTTCGCTTTGGAGTTCTTGGCCCTGACCGCCAGGTCCCCTGACCCTATGAAACAGACTCTGGCCTGTTTCGTGGTTGGGTGTGGGAGGTAGACAATCTCGTTTATGTTCAGGTCAGTCTTCTTCGGGTCTACTTCCTTCAGAGAGATGAGTACTTCGACAGACTGGGTGAATTTCGTCTCCTTGGACTGGCCCTTACCCTTCTTGACCAGTTCCGCGAGCTGCTGGTTCGAGAGCACGCACTATTCACGAATTCCTTGCCGAGCCTCGGAACACCGGATAAAAGGCTTCTGCCAGTCACTGG
>JAJYYP010000067.1 GCA_021800855.1 archaeon
AATACGCTAAGGATTAAAACCGCCCCGTAAAACATCTGTGCGCAGGTGCAGATGAGTTGAGTTCGAGGACGTGGCTTAGCAGTAAAGGGATGTTATTTATCTTCCTGGTTCTAGTGGCCCTGGGCTCGGTAGCCGCCGCCTTCCTAACCTTCTATTATCTTGTAAGCTCGCTTGGATTAGGGCCCGAGGCGCCGGGTTGGTCTGTGGCGGCAGTACTTGCCCTGCTTGTCATCGATATGGTTTTGATAGCTGTATTTTGGCCCAGGGCAAAGGGGCGGATGGGGGATGGACGGGGATCATCAGCCATCAAGGTTGAACTCCGGCATGCCCTCCTCAGCTTAGGCATGAGGGATCCTTGCAAAACGTATTGGCCCGGTTATGGGATCAGATGTTTAGGATTTACTGTTTATACAGTATAATTTATTAACTGGTTTGACGACGGTAATGACATGCCACAAAAGGGTTGGTCAAATTTTATGCTGCGGCAGGAATATGCAGATGAATTAAGGGCGATCTATGAAAGGAAGAAGCACCCGCTATTGGACGCTGGAATAAACACGTTCTCGGGGTTCGTCAATGACCTGATCTGGCACGTGATCGAGGCGGACAGGGTGCTCTCCAGCAAGGCCCCGTTCCTATCAGAGGTGGGCATGACCGAGGACGGCGTCACCCTGAGGGACGCCAAGCTCGACCGGATAGTCGAAGTGAAGGTCAGGAACGGCGAACTTGTTTGTGATCTGGACAACTCAAACGACTGCGTCCACGTGGGGTTTGCCTACGCTATACCGGAGGTGTACAGGGTCATAAACATGATCGGCAGGAAGTCGTCAAACGTCCGCTGACCAAGGGCCGATGGCGATGTCGGTAGGCCGGCCCCCAGCAGAAAACCCGGAAGAAGCTGGAAAGGCTATGAATGAGGAAGCGACGTGGGGAGGTTACGGGCTGAACCCAGCGCTAGCAGTTTCAATGGTTAAAGCTTCAGAGCTATTGGGGAATGACGGCGTTATTTCAACCGGTTATCCTGAGCTGGACAAGCTGATCGGGGATGGGGGGTTGGCGAAGGGCCAGATTTACCTGTTCTACGGTAGCCAGAGGTTCGTGGATGACATGATACACGGCCTCCTCGTAAGGGGCAGCGCACTGGGAAGGGTGGCCTACATGAATAACACGGATTACTATTCGGACAAGACGTTTGTAGACCTCGATAAACTGGCACGTTATGCTAAGGCCATCGGCATGGATCCGTTCATGGTATTCAGGAACGTGTACTTTTCCGCCGCATATAACGAGTTAAGACAGCCATACGCGGCCAGGGCGCTGGCCGAGATGATAGAGCGAGAGGCCGGCTCCACCAGTCTGGTGCTGGTTCACAGGCTTTCCAGGTTCCTTGGAGGCCGGCTCCACCGGAGGGTGGGGAACATCGACCTTTCCCTATCGCTCCTAAAACGCGTATGCACGGCACACGGGACCCCCATGGTTATAACTGTGGACTGCCGGGTGGGTGAAAGGCCCGCTATATCCACCACGATGATGCTGCATACGGCGGGGGTGATGGTGGCCTTCCGCGAGGTTGGCCCCGATATGATCCAGGCCGAGCTCGTCAAGCATCATTCGAAGAGGACGCCCAGCAGCGCCCTGGTCATCCCTGGGGACTATGCTCAGCTGGACGGATGGCAGGGGTGACGGGATGGGAAGGGTAACCCCCGCGTTCCGGGAGGAATACAAGGACGTCCTGGCCAGGTTAAGGAGGGGATATGTGCAGCTCCTGAGGAACTCCAGCGACAGGAGGGCGTTTGAAGAACTAGTGGCCGAGGCCTGGGACCTGGAGCACGCGGCCATGACCAATTCCGAGATGGCCACCATCGTTGATTCGCTAAATCTTACCGCTAACGTTCATAACCGGGCTGAGATAGACGATCTTAGGAGGCAGCTGCTCGAACTGCAAGAAAGGCTCCACGCGCTGGAAAAAGTCAGGCCAATTGAATCCGGTTAACGGCTGGTTGCTGGACGTATATGTCGATGGTGAAAGGGCGGTAATATGGATCAGGACCATCGAAGGTGAAACGCTAAGGCTTATCGACAGCTACAGGCCGTTCCTCTATGTAGAACCGGTGGACCGGGCCGCTGAGCAAGGGCTCCTGTATATGCTGACCGAAGCCGGATGCACCGTTGAGGTGGAGGCCAAGAGCACGACACTGGGCAGCTCTGCAAGGAAGCGGCTTCTAAGGGTGGAGGCTCCACCGCATTTGTTTAAGGGAATACTAAATGGGTTAAGGCGGAGCAGGCTCGTCAGGGGGTTGTACGATTCGGACCTGCTGGACGTACAGCGCTATCTCTTCACAAAGCTGAAGGTAGAGCCTACTTCCAAGGTATCCGTAGAATACCGCGATGGCCGGCTGTTATCGATGCGGAAGCTGGACGACCATGACGAGTTAGCGCCGCCGCAGTTCAGGACCCTGGTCGTGAAGGGCATTCACGTTGAAGGGCGGGATATGGAGATGGATGCCAGAGCGGCCGGGGTGGAGAAAAGGCTCAGCGGCGACAGAGAAGCGGCCCTCGCCTCCTTCGCTGAACTGGTGGCGGACGCCGATCCCGATCTGATTATCTTCAACAGCCGCAGGGATGAATTTAAGGTGGACCGGCAGCTCTTAAAGCTTGGCAGGTGCTCCGCTGATGGCGCCCAGCTCAGGGAACAGGGGTCCATCGCGGGCCGGGTGGTGCTGGGCGGCGTGTTATATGGATTCAGCGCGGACGAATGGGGGACGGCCGGCCTCGTCGAAAGGACAAGGTTCTCCTTTGTGCCCATGGGCCTCGCTACCAGGTGGCTGAGCAACAAGAGCATAGATTCTAGGAACTGCTTTGAACTGATGAGCAGGGGCTACGCGATACCGGAGGAGGGGTACTTTGAATATGCCAGAAGCCTGATGAGCCTCCTAGAAAGGGACAGAGGCGGCGTAACCTTCACCCCGCTCCACGGTTTGCATGAAAACGTGGCGTCGCTGGACTTCGACTCCCAGTACCCCAGCCTGATAATGAAGGGAGGGCTTAGCTATGAGCCTGAATCGGATGATTTGTTCCGGCTCATCCCCACGGTGATGGGCCCATGGCTGAGCAGGAGGCTGTTGTTCAAGGGTATGAAAAGATCGCTCAGAAGGGGCAGCCCGGAGCGCATTTACTGTGAAGAAAGGATAAGCACGCTCAAGTATATACTTGTAAGCCAGTATGGCATAGCCGGCTGCGCCAGCAACAGGTTCGGCAACATAGTTACGTTCGAAGAGATAAACAGGATGTCCAGGGAGGCCATCATAAGGGCAAAGGGCATCGCCGAGTCACACGATTTCACCATAGTTTACGGCGACGTCGATTCCCTCTTTGTAAAGAGGGACGGCGCAAAGAGGGAGGATTATGAAACGCTTGCCGCGACCATAGCGGCGGAAACCGGGCTGCCCATGTCCCTGGATAACCATTTCAGGTTTCTGTCGTTTCTACCTCTCAAGTCCGATGAAAACACTTCAGCCCTTAAGAAGTACTTCGGCGTCACCACGGATGGGGAAGTGGTAGCAAGGGGGATAGAATTGAGGAGGTCTGACGTCCCCCTATTCATAAGGAAATTCCAGGAGGGGCTCGTGGCCCTGATCCTTGACCGTAGCGCACTGGGCGATATATACGGCGCCGGCATGCGCGATGGCCTGAGGTTCATCGAAAGTAACCTAAGGATGATCGGGGGCGGTGATTTGCCGGTGGAATCTCTGGCCATCAAGAGGAGATTGAAGAAGAGGCTTTCGGCATACGTACACAACACCGCCCAGCGCGTTGCAGCGGCGCAACTGTCTAGCCTTGGAAGGGAGATCGGCGATGAGATAAGCTTTATTTATGTAAACGGCGATAGCGCCGACCCGCACGAAAGGGTGAAGCCCATTGAACTGGCTGAAAAGGGCGGATACGACGCCGATCGGTATAGGACGCTCCTGCTGGAGGCCGCAGGCACAATATACCGGGGGCTCGGCACAAAATTTGATTCCAAGAGCATGACCCTTGACGAATTTGGCTGAACTGGCTTGATGCACCTTTATCAAAGCTAGCAGGCTTACCTTACGATTATTTAAGCAGAAATCCTACGGCTTAAGCCGTAGGATGAATGCGAAACCTATATATGTATTGCAATGGCATTAAGATTCAGGCACGAAACTACTCCTGTGGAAACATGAGAAAGTCGTGCATGAAAATCCCCATGCAGTGATTGATCCGAAAGGACTTCAGCATGAGGTTGGGAATGTCCCCATTCCGTAGCCTAGGCAGAGAAACGGGTTGAAGACATATCCCGATTGCATGCAGACAGGGATGCATGCAAGGAGAGCACTGATACCTCCAGAGGCGCAACTTTCAGGGCTGGAAAGACGCCAAAACTCGGCAATGGGTTCAAGCAAAACCGCCCAGACCATGAGGGATGAAGGCGAAAAGGAAGCAAAAGTGAGAACCCCACAAGCTTTAGCTGTGGGAGTATGTCAGCGACATCCCTTTTGCAAGCATCAGAGCTTCCACCAGCCCGCCTGTGGACACCATTCCTG
>JAJYYP010000068.1 GCA_021800855.1 archaeon
AGCAAGCACCTGGCTAGCCCTTCTGAACATCAGCTCAAAGCTGCAGGCCCAGCCCCTCAGCGAACATTTCGAACCTCTTGAACTCCTTTAGGAAGTCGGAACCCTTCTTCGTGATCGTAAAGATGGTGGCGTCACCGTTGTTCGCCCGCTCTACAAGGCCCTTCTCAACCAGCTCCGCCATCAGGGGGCTGGCTCTCGTATAGGGAAGGTTCGCCTTCTGCATGATCGTTGTAATGTTGCTAGAACCAGCCGCATCGGTCAGCATGTTCAGGACGTCGGCTATGATTGTGAGCTGGCTTCTGTACTTCAAGCATGATACCTTCCTACAAACTGCGTCAGCAAAAGCACAAACCCGAGCAACTGCGCGGACTGCACCACCATGGCCGAAACGAAGAACAGGTTGAATATCTGAAGATAGAGGGATGCGGCTATAAGATATAGCGCCAGGGTGGTTATCAGGGTTGTCGCCTTTTTCTCCTGAAAGAGGAATATCATAGTTTCAACAGCCGCGTAGAATACAAAGAAGAACGCAATGGATTTAACGGCCACCAGCGGAATGAAAAGGAAATAGGCCTGCTTTACGCTCTTGAGGTGCGACATGGCAAGGAAGAAGTAGCCGGCCGCCTGAAGGGAATACCCTATAAGCTCTGGCGCCACAGGCATCAGGATGAGGCCGGCCGCTACAAGGTAGAAGGCTATGGAGCTCAGACGCATGGTCGCGCTCTTGAACGTCCTGAACGCCATGAAGGCGTAGGTGCCCAGCGCTATGGAGATCAGCCCTTCGATCAGATATATGAGTAATAGCAATGCTGACATGCCTAATATAAGGATCGTCGTGCACAACCCTTATAAAGCCTTTCCTCGGCCACCCGGCCGATTCGGGCCGTCAAGCTTATCGCCGGTGCGCCCCCTTCAGGCCCCGCCTTGGCCCTCTGCAGCCGTGCCCGTCCCGTCATGCCCTTTCATGGAGATGCTGGCCCTCAGGGTCTGAGGTACGAACGGCTTGAACCCGGTCCCATCCCCCTTGTAGAATTTGGTGAACCACTCATATACGTGAAGCCTGAGGCTCTGTATGTACACTATAAGGCCCTCCAGCAACATTATCCCTATGTTTCCGAACACCAGGATCGGTACGGAGATGAGCCCGAGGGCAGCTGTACTGTCGAGGATGGACATCAGTATTATGTGCACCATCATCAGTACTCCGAGTCGGGTATAGCTTATCGTGTTGGCCATGAATTCGATTATCAGTATAACTTCGTCGAGGATGATATCGGAGACCTTTCTCAGCCTGCTCAAGAGCTGGGAGATGTTGAGGACGGCCAGCGATATAATCGCAAGGGGTATAGATACCAGCGAAAGCTCATAGTTTGGAACTCCAATTACCGCGGCATGTGCGGATGAAAGTATATTAAAGCTGTAGCCTCCTCCGACTATGCTGAGGCCTATCATTATGGCTGCGGCATAAAGGGTCAGCACGGGCAGCCTCTGCGTCATGGCCTCCTTCATTCGACCCATCCTCACCATCTGATATACATCCAGCCCCCACGCGAGCATCATATGGAATATGCCTATGAATATGGTAACGGTCAGCAGCAGATCTATAGAGGCGTAGCTGAGCGAAGTGATGTTAAAAAGGTCTACTGTCCTGAACAGGGGCCCGAGCACCGGCACCTGATAGGTACTGAAGCCAAAGACCTCCCCTATGATGAGGCCAACTACGGAGCTGGCCGCCCCGAAGGACATGAGCATTGTCCCCCACTTCCTCTTTCCTCCGCGCCCCTTAAGGTAAATGAAGTACCCGAACAGCAGAAGTAGAAGACCCTGTCCAAGGTCAGGGAACATTATCCCGAAGAATACAGGAAACACTGCGGATATGATCGGCGTTGGATCGACTTCATGTAGCCCAGGCCGTCCCTGCGAATCCGTTATTGGCTCAAAATCTCGAACATAACGCGGGTTGGAGAGCAACGTGGTCTTCCCCTCCTGGCCGAACCCTATGAAGGCCAGCCCGCCAAGACGCTTAACCAGCTCCTTCTTCCTTGATTCCGGTACCTCCCCCCTGAGCACATAAAATCGCCCGACCTCATCATTATACGAAGTGACTTCCCTAACAAATCTGGCCCCCTCCCTGGCCGCGAGGAAGGCCTGACCTGTGGAACGCGCGATGGCCTGCAGTTCAGCGAGGTTGGAACGATTCTCAGCGGACAGCCGGTCGATCAGAAGGTTAATCTCCTCAATCCGCCTGTGGGGGTTCAGCGAAATGTCCAGCGGCAACGGCTGGATGCCAGCTCCGGCAAGCCTTTCCCCCAGCGAACTCCTATCCACCCCATTACTGTTCCAAACCAGCAGCCATAGTGTCCCCTGGCTCGTGCGCTTGTTCGCCAGTATGGAGCCCACGAACAGCGCAGCAAGGTCGGCCGACCCATCATAGTAGAACAGCCTGATTTCGAACCTGCCCTGGGATCTGAGGTAGGATAGGTCAAAGTCAATGTCGGAATACCTGCTCAGTTTGGCCAGTTCCTGTTTAAGGGCTTCCATGTTCCTATCGTTTTCATCTATCCTGTCCTTAAGCCGGTTTACCCGCTCAAGGGGGCCGTCTATGGACCTGTGTACATCGGAGAGCACCTGATCGAAGTCGCCGCCCGCAAACGTGCGCTGCTCTACATTGTACCCCCTCAAGAGCTCGGTGTAACCCACGTCATCTGCAAGCTTGAGCCTTCCTATGGCATCGTCAAGATTCCTCTCAAGCGTATATGCGTCTTCGTGAACCGATTGCTGACCCGGGCTTACGTTCAGGTCACCGAAGTCGATCAGCCTTCGCAGGACTTCGCCCTTGGAAGCCCTATCGCAAGCCACGAGCACCTCCGCCAGGCCCTCCTTCATGGCCCAAAAATAACGGATGGGTATATTTAACCATATTGAGAGTTAGGTCGCATAGAACTACCGGCCAAAATTTTATTAACGTCAAGGATAAGGCAAAACTATGAGCGAATACACAGAAGGATGCTACCGGCTGCTCAATATTTTGAAGCACACCGTGCGCACCATGTATCTTGAAAAGGAGGCATTGAATAACGACATCAGGTACCTTAGAGCTGACTTCGATAACTACCGTAAGCGTACGGAAAGGGAAATGGAAGAAAGGGCCAGTGAGAGGCTTGATAAGTTCATCATAGAATCGCTCGACCTGATCGACGATCTCGAGATATCCATGTCGCATGCCGATAAACCTAGCAGCGATGCCGAGATGCGGAAGGGCCTGCGGATATTCGCGGATAAATTCCATAAGAGGCTGACAACGGCGGGGCTGGAGGCCATAGAAGTGGCGCCTGGCGCGCCATTTGACCCTGGGCTGCACATCGTAGGCGCAACTGCTCCAGTGGAGGCGGGATCGAGCGGGAAGGTCATCGAAGTCCTTAGAAAAGGTTATATGCTAAGAGGAAAGGTGATTAGACCATCGGTAGTTAAGGTCGGCGTGGAGAAAGAGGTTAGATAAATTTGTCCAATCAGAGAGAAAAGATAATAGGAATTGATTTGGGTACAACTAATTCGGCTGCGGCCGTGGTAGAAGGTGGGAGGGCCACCATGATCCCCAGCGCGGAGGGGCCGACGGCGGCGGGAAAGATGTTTCCGTCGGTGGTCGCATTTACACAGGATGGCCAGCTCCTTGTAGGGGAGCCAGCGAAGAGGCAGGCGCTTATGAACCCCACTGGTACCATCTTCGAAATAAAGAGAAAGATGGGGACCGATTACAGGGTCAAGGCGGGTGGCAAGGAGTTCACCCCCCAGCAGATCTCCGCGTTCATCCTGCAGAAGATCAAGAAGGATGTGGAGACGTATCTCGGTTACCCTGTCAAGAAGGTCGTAATAACAGTCCCAGCTCACTTTAACGACAATCAGAGACAGGCAACTAAGGACGCGGCGGAGATCGCAGGGTTCGAAGTGGCGCGCATAATAAACGAGCCGACGGCCGCCTGTTTGGCCTTCGGCGTAGATAAAACGGAAAAGGAGATGAAGATCATGGTATTCAGTTTCGGAGGCGGCACCCATGATGTTACCGTGATGGAGTTCGGACAGGGGGTCTTTCAGGTGCTGTCCACTACCGGTGACACTCAAACCGGCGGGACTGATATAGACAACGCCGTCATGCAGTACCTTCTGGACGGGTTTAAGGCTGAAACGGGGGTGGACCTCCGTGGCGACTCCATGGCTATGATGAGGTTGAAGGACGCCGCCGAAAAGGCCAAGATCGAACTTTCCAATATATTGAGCACCGACATCGACCTGCCGTTTATAGCTACAGTGGGTGGCCAACCCAAGCACCTCCATAGGACCCTGACGAAGGCCAAGCTGGAGGAGCTGGCAACCCCGGTGGTCGAAAGGATCAGGGAGCCGATAAATAAGGTCATGGCCGATGCTAAGCTGAAGCCAGCGGACATAGATAAGGTGATCCTGATAGGGGGGACTACCAGGATGCCGCTAGTAAGGAAGTTCATTGAGGATATAATGGGCAAGCCGGCCGAAAGGGGTGTCGACCC
>JAJYYP010000021.1 GCA_021800855.1 archaeon
GCGGCCAAGAAGCTCTCCCTGACCCTCGACCGCCTCGACGTCGGGACCGAGGACCTGGAGGCCGTGTCGTCCCTCCCCTTCGATGTCTTCGCTCTGAGGACCAAGGAGGGGCTGGTTGTCTCCCACCGGGCTTTCAGGGTCACCGAGCCCGCCAGCCCGCCCTTCATACCCCCTTCCGACCTAGCCCCCGCCAGGCGCCCCCTCTTCGCCGAGGTCGTCGAAAAAATCCAGGAGAGGCACGGCTGGCCGGGCCCCGACGAGTTCTCTCCCTTCCTCGCCGCCCTGGACGCCTCGAGGGGGGAGCCGTTCTCCGACAGGGCCGTGGCGAGGGGCGAGGTGGAAGGGAGGGTGTCCGTCGAGACCCCCGGAGGGGCCGCGGCGAAGCTCACCAGGGCGCAGCTCAGGGCCGTGGCGAGGGTCTATGCCTAGCCTCGGAGGCCCTGGCACAGCACTCATTGTCCTAGGATTCGTCGCTTTGATTGGCGGAGCAGCGATGAGGAGCGAAGCGGAACAGTGGAAGGAGAGAGGGCACGAACGCGCTGTTGCAGATGCCGTTCGACCACAAACTGTTGACCCAGGACTCAAATATCGCACAAACTGCGGCCAAAACCTAAGGCAGACGGACGTTTATTGCCCTCGCTGCGGAAAGGGTGTCTCATGATGTTCTGCACATCGTGTGGCGGCAGAGTCGAGGATGGCGCGGCTTTTTGCACCAAATGTGGCCGTCCGCTGAGGCGCGACAGCTCCGTCATCGGGTATCCAAGCCTCACCACGAGCGCAACTGGTCCAGTCCATGGCGAGCACGGCGCAACAGGCGCCATGGGGTGGTGCTCTGCTTCTTCAAAATGGCGAGTCCGTCACAAGGTATTGGTATGCAGACCGCGAAATCGGTCAAATGGCCATCGTGAATGGTAGACGCCGGATGGTCAAGCGGCGGATTAAGGGGTATCTCGTTTTGACCACGCAGCGACTCGCATTTGTCAGAGAGCGCGGGATTCTCGGCAAATCGTATCACATCGATTTGAGCTTCCCAATCGACGGACTGAGCGGTCTCCATGGGCGGTCTAGTGATGAAATATGTGTCGATAAGCGATCCCAGCGGAGAGCAAGTGTTCCACGTCAGCGGGGTAGGCGATGAACCTCAATTTGCGAGTTTCAGGGCACTCATCCAAGAACAACTTGCCAAGCGCCAGCAGACAATCGAGGCAGAAAAACGGCGCGACCGAACCAGATAACCCTAGACTTCGGGTTCTTGAGGGACTACACGAGCAAAGGGGGGGCTATCCCTTCAAGTCGTCAAGTGTCCACAGTGTGGGGCGCCGATGTCGCTTCCAAAGGAAGGAAACCAAGCCGTCTGTGAGCATTGCGGGAGTACAGTCTTCGCACAGGACATAATGGAGAAAGTCAAGCAGCTCATTGGCTAGCCTAGCGCATTAATCAGCTTCAACGGTCCGAGACAGGTCATGGGAGTTCGAAGAAGGGAGCTTTGCCTTGTGCTTTCAGAGACTCTAGGGCCGATTAGTGCAACATGTTAGGGGAGTCTAGCGCAGGCATATTCCTTCATCGAACCAGTTGTATCGGTAAGTCACGGGTCAATCAAGGGGCAGTTATACGAATGGTAGGCCCCGAACGTGAACAGGATGGATTTCAGGCAAATGCTCGTTGACCGTCAGGCCGTACCCACGGCGGGTCCCCTCCTCATCAATGGTTTCTTTCTTGCAGACAGGCACGGAGAGTCGATGCCACTCCATGCGACTCCATCCCAGGGATGGAGACGGCGGGTCAAGAGGGGGGGAGGCGTCGATTGTGACTAGTCCGTCTTTTATGGTCAAACAGACACAGCTTCTGCAGACGTTTAGGGAGGCTACACCAGTGGCACTAACCTTGGGCGCCCTCCTCAGCGGTTACTCCTTTCAAACGATGACGCCCAGTATGGGACAAGAAGACATCCACTATGGGAAAACGACCTGCAGTATGAGACTTGGCAGCTCAGTACGGGACCTCAGGCAGGTCATCATATCTGCTCACCCCTGGAGCATTACACACAGTGGTGAGTCGTACCAGGAAGCATAGGTGCGGTGGCCGCGCATCATCATGGAGAAACGCCCAAAGGCTGTTCCGGCACGACGCGGCTCAAGGAAACATTCTTAACCGCTTGAAGAAGCGGGCATTTGAAAGAGGACTATGCCGAAGTTCAAGACGACTGCAGAGGCCCTGAAGATAGTCCACAACAAGGACCAGATACGCAACTTGGGAATCATCGCCCACGTAGGCGTAAGTGCTTTCGCACTTGCGGCGTAGATCACGGCAAGACGACGACGTCTGATTCCCTCCTGGCTGCGACTGGCATGTTGTCGCCTTCGGTGGCGGGCCAAGCGTTAGCTCTGGACTACATGGAGCTGGAGCAGCAGCGGCAGATGACCATCAAGGCCGCCAACGTCACGCTATACTACGAGTCCGCGGGTAAGCCCTACGTCATCAACCTCATCGACACCCCAGGTCACATCGACTTCACGGGAAAGGTCACGAGGTCGCTGAGGGCTGTGGACGGCGCGATAGTCGTCGTAGACGCGGTCGAGGGGATTATGACGCAGACCGACACAGTCACCCGCCAGGCCCTCGAGGAGCGCGTCCGCCCTGTCCTGTACATCAACAAGATCGACCGTCTGATCAAGGAGCTCCGCCTGAGCCCGGAGAGAATGCAGGAGTGGCTGTTCGGCATCGTTAAAGACTTCAACCGCCTCATTGAGACGTACGCGGAGCCGGAATACAAGCAGAAGTGGAAGGTCTCCGTCCAGGACGCCCAGGTCGCCTTCGGCTCGTCCAAGGACAAGTGGGGCTTCAACTTCGACATGGCGAAGGCGGCAGGCATGTCCTTCAAGGACATCATCAGCGCTTACACGAGCTCAACCCCGGAGGAGCTGGGGAAGAAGCTCCCGCTGCATGAAGCTCTACTCGGCATGGTCGTGAGGCACCACCCGCCCCCGCACGTCGCCCAGGCATACCGCATCCCCAAGATTTGGCCGCAGGGGGACCTGACCAGCGACGTGGGGAAGGCGCTGCTCGCCTGCGACGAGAACGGCCCTACCGTGATGATGGTCACCAACGTGGTGGTGGACCCTGCGGCGGGGCTGGTAGCCACGGGGAGGCTCTTCTCGGGGAGCGTAAGCAACGGTGACCAGGTCTACCTCCTCAACTCGAAGAGGGAGGGGAAGATACAGTCTGTGCAGATATTCATGGGGTTCCAGAGGGAGATCGTCGACTCGCTCCCTGCCGGGAACATCCCGGCCCTCCTCGGCCTCGACATCAGGTCGGGGGAGACAATCTCTAACCAGAGGGGGGTGGCGCCTTTCGAGTCCATCCACTACGTCAGCGAGCCTGTGGTGACCGTCGCTGTGGAGGCGAAGCACCCCAGGGACCTCCCCAAGCTGGTGGAGGTGATGAGACGGCTGAACATAGAGGACCCGAACCTCGTGGTCACCATCAACCAGGAGTCGGGGGAGACCCTGCTGGCAGGGATGGGGGTGCTCCACCTGGAGATAGCCACCACACAGATCCAGCAGGCTGGGCTGGAGATCATCACCTCGCCTCCGATAATCAACTACAGGGAGACCATACGCGCGCGCGCCGGTCCCATAATGTCCAGGTCACCCAACCGCCACAACAAGATATTCATCGAGGTCGAGCCCCTCGAGCCTGAGGTCATAGAGCTCATACGCAACGGGACGATAGGAGAGAACGTCGAGAAGAAGGCCGTCATCAAGACGCTCAGGGACCACGGCTGGGACCCCGACCAGGCCCGCAACTTCCAGGCCATCGACGAAAGGGGGAACGTGCTGACCGAGGTAACGAAGGGAGTCCAGTTCCTCCAGGAGTCCATGGACTCCATCAGGGCGGGGTTTGACGACATCATGAAGAACGGGCCGCTCGCCTACGAGTTCACCCGAGGGGTCAAGGTGGCGCTCACCAACTTCGTCCCCCACGAGGACCCGGCCCATAGGACCTACGCTCAGCTCATGCCTGCTTCAAGGAGGGCGATACTCGGGGCCATGCTGTCAGCCAACCCTACGCTACTCGAGCCTATACTGGGGATAGAGGTGAAGGGGCCGTCGGATCTCATTGGCGCGGTGACCGGGGTCATCAGCGCGAAGAGGGGGAAGCTGGTCAAGATAGAGCAGAAGGAGGTCATGACGGTCGTGGAGGGGGAAATCCCGGCGGCAGAGACGTTCGACCTGAGCGAGAAGATGAGAGGGGCGACGGCGGGCAAGGCAGTCTGGAACACCCACTTCAAGACCTGGCAGGCTGTCCCTCAGAACATGCTCTGGGGGCTCGTCACGGAGATAAGGAAGCGCAAGGGGCTCCCGCCCGACCCGCCGAAGGCCGAAGAGTTCATCGACAAGGAGTAGGGCGCCAGGCAGCCTTTAAGGGGGCTCCCGCGGGCCCAGGGGCCGGTGGTCAGGAACGGAGATACTGTCCTACGACCTCAGGCTCGACGTCGACTTTCGGAAGGCGCACGTGAAAGGGGAGGAGACCCTGGCGGTGAGGGGAGCTCCGGCCCAGCTGTCGCTGGACTGCTCGGCGCTCGAGGTGGCGTCGGTCAAGGTCGACGGGAGGGCGGCGAGGTTCCGGCACGACAAGAAGAGGTCCAAGCTGGTCATCCGGCGGGTCCCCAAGAAACTGTCGAAGGTGGAGATATCCTACAGCAAGCAGGTGGGGGACGACGTCATTTTCGGGCTCTACAAGTCGAAGTACGGCAAGGACTACATCCTCGCGACCGACCTGGAGCCGGCCGAGGCCAGGACCGTCTTCCCGTGCGTCGACGAGCCCTCGTACAAGGCCGTTTTCAGGCTGGAGATAACCACGGAGTCCGGGCTGAAGGTGATCGCCAACGCCCAGGAGGCCCGTGCGGACGAGGTCGGAGGGGGGCGGACGAGGCACGTGTTCGAAGAGACCCCCAGGATGTCTACCTACCTATTCTTCTTCGCAATCGGTGAGATGGAGGAGACCCGGACCCGTTCAGGCGCAGTCGAGGTCATCACCGCCACCCGACCCGGCCAGGCAAAGAACTCAGAGCTTGCGCTCAAGGTGGCGGCCGGCTCCGTGCAAGACTTCGCAGAGTACTTCGGCGTCCCCTATCCACTGAAGAAGCTCCACATCGTCGCGCTCCCCGAATACCACACCGGGGCGATGGAGAACTGGGGGGCGATATCCTCCAGGGAGAGCTATGCCCTGGTGACGGAGGACGCCGCCTTCCGCCAGAAGAACAGGGGGGCGATGTCCATCGTCCATGAAGTGGCGCACCAGTGGTTCGGCGACCTCGTCACCATGAAGTGGTGGGACGACCTCTGGCTGAACGAGAGCTTCGCCACGTTCATGGGGTACAAGATGCTGGACAGGCTCAGGCCGGAATGGGACACCATGAGCATCTTCCTCATGGACGAGACGCTCCTGGCGCTCAACCTCGACGCTGTCAAGAACACGCACCCCGTCCAGGCCCACGTCAGGCGTGTCGAAGACGCCATGCACATATTCGACCAGGTGAGCTACAACAAAGGAGGGAGCATACTGAGGATGCTCGAGTCGTACGTCGGGGAGGACGCCTTCAGGAGGGGGGTGTCCAACTACCTCAGGAAGTTCAGCTTCTCCAACGCCTCGGGGAAGGACCTCTGGGACTCGCTGGGAAGGGCCTCCAGCCTCCCGGTGACGACGGTCGCCAAGGCGTGGCTCACGAGGCCAGGCTTCCCCGTGGTGGAGGTCAGCTCTGCAGGGAAGAAGGTCAAGCTCTCCCAGAAACGGTTCATGATCACCGGGAGCGTCGCCGCCCCGCCGTGGCCGATCACGACAGCAGTCAGAGCGGGGGGGAAGGAGACCAAGATATTCTTCGACAAGAAGACCATGACGCTCGACGTCGGAGGGGAAGACGTCCTCCTCAACCCGGGGAGGAGGAGCTTCCATGTCACCAGATACGACAGGGAGGGGTATGAAAGGCTGGCCGCCGGGTTCACCCGGCTGAGCCCCTACGACAGGGCCGGGCTCATCAACGACCTGTATCTCTTCCTGCACGCGGGGGAGGTCGACCCTGACGAGTACTTCAGGTTCATAGCCCTGTGCGGCGGAACCCCGGACAACGTCACGATACAAGTGGCTGCCGGACAGCTCGAGCATCTCAATGCCATCGCCTGGGACTCGCCGGGGCTCCGCTCCGTCTATCCGAAGTTCTACAAGCCCCTTATAGAGAGCGTGGGGGAGAACCCGAAGCCTGGCGAACCTGAGTATCTGGGCGCCGCGAGGGAGGCGCTCACCTCCCAGTACGTCGACGTCGACGACGCCTACGCCGCCAAGCTCGCCCAGAGGTTCGACCACTATCGCGACCTGGACCCGAACCTCAGGGGGGCCGTCGCCTCCGCCTACGCCATATCCAACGGGGAGAAGGCCATGGGGCCTTTGGTGGAGATGGTGAAGACGATGCAGGGGGAGGTGGACAGGGCCAAGATCTATGGCGCCCTCTGCTCGTTCAAGGAGCCGGAGCTGGTCGAGAAGACCCTCGACCTGGGGTTGAGCGGGGAGGTCAGCCGCTCTGACTCGGCATATCCGATGGCCTTCGGCGCCTTCAACACCAAGGCCCGGGAAGTCTATTGGAGGTGGCTCACCAAGCACTACGACTCCATCTATGCCATGTACGGGGGGTCACAGCAGTTCTACCTCTACATGATGCGCATACTCCCGGTCTGCGGGGTAGGGAGGGAGTCAGAGGTGAAGAGGTTCCTCGCAGGGAGGAGGATGAAGCTGGGCGGGTCAAGTTTAGTCAGGGCGCTCGAACGCCTGGAGATCAACTCCAGGGTCCGCAAGCGCCTCCTGACAGGACAACGAAGGTAGCCCCGCAAGCCAGGTGGCCGAGGGCGCGCCCCCCTTAACTAGCCGAGGGGCCCGTGCCCGGCCCATGGACGTGCCTCCCTCCCTGGTCCACCGCCTCTTCTACCCGCAGGTCCCGCTCGTGATGGCCGCCAGGGCGGGGACGAGAGTGTCTGCCATGCCAGTGGTGTCATACCTGTCCGCCTCTGAGGACCCCCCCATGGTGGCAGTGGCGTGCGCCCCTAGGGGCTTCACCTACAGGCTCGCCAGGAGAGCGCGCTGCTTCTCGCTCTCCGTCCTCGGAAGAGAGAGAGCCTCCGCCCTGTCGAAGCTGGCCACCGTCAGCGGCGCGAAGGTGAAGGACAAACTCGCAGAGGCGGGCCTGCGGCATTCTGAAGGAAGGAAGCTGAGGGTCCCGGTCCTTGAGGCGGCGCTGGCGACCCTGGAATGCAGGCTGCAGGCGACCCGCCGCCTCGGCGACCACCAGCTCCTGGTGGCGCGCGTCGAAGCCGCCAGCGCGACAGACGCCTTCAACCTGTTCTGGGACTACCGCAGGTATAGGCCGGTCCTCTATGCCGGATGGCAGGACAGGCTGGCAGAGTATCCCGGGTACTAGGCGCAGGCCCCCGGATGCCTAGGCCCGGCCCCCGTCCCTCACGGAGACGAACTTCGTCGTCAGGCTCCCTGTGTTGTTGAGCTTCGAGAGGCTGAGCACGAGGGGGGTCATCCTCTCTATCATCCTGGCCTGGGAAAGGGGCCCGGCGTAGAGCGGCCTGAGGTTCGGGATGGACTTCACCAGCCTCCCGACCACATCGAACGTCTCTCTGGCCTCCGCAGCCACGAGTATGTCCATGGCGACCGGTTCGTCCTTCTCGAAGAAGAGGGAAGATACATGGTTGAACGCCGTAGCCACCCTGCTCCGCGGGAGCATCCCGGCCAGCTCCTCGGCCGCAGACCCCTCTTCCAGCCCATACTGCAGGCGTCCAGCCTCCACCCTCAGGGGGTTTACAGCGGAGACCACGACCTTCCCTGAGAGAGCAGTTGCGAGCTCCGCAGCCGCGCCCAGGGCTTCGTAGGGGACCACGAAGACGGCTATGTCCGCAGCCTCAGACGCCCCCAGGTAACTGGCTCCCCTCGCCCCGTGGAACAGCCTGGCCGCTTCCGAGGCCCTCGACGGGTCCCGCGACCCGATCACGACCTCGTTCTCCCGGGACAGCTGCCTGGCGATGGCCCTGCCCATCCTCCCCGTCCCGCCTAGGACCGCGACCTTCATCCTTCGAGCCTCGACTGCGGGGTCGACTCGACGTACCTCGAGTACTTCGAGTCCAGCACCTCCTTGACCTTCTCGGCCCTCTTCCAGCCTATCCCACTGGTCATGGCAAGCTCCCCTGAGGTGAGGGACAGGACACGCCTCGGGGTGCCGTACTTCGACAGGAGCTTCTCCGCCAGCCTCCTCCCCACCCCCGGGAGGGAAGACACCAGGTAGACCTGTTGCAGGGGAGTGCTCTTCGCCTTGCGGGGGACCTCGGGCGGCATCCTGGAGAGGGGCTTCGCCCTGGCATGTACGAGGAGCTCGGAGATCGCCAGGGCCGTCTCCGTCGGGTTCGCCGTGTAAAGCACCCTCAGCCCGTAGGCGATGGACACGTTCGCGATGGCCCCGTAGTAAGACTTCAGGTTCCGTGCTAGGCTCCCCACCTCCTTGGAGTCGCCTTCGACCAGCAGGAACGGTTTCGCATAGGCGGCGGAAATCCTCGCCGCTTGGTCGAACAGGCGCGAGTCGTAGACCGATGAGACCAGGTCCGTCACCGACTTCCTCTCTACCGCGATCTCTGGGTTGAGGACGTAGTCTGCGACCGGTAGCCTGCTAAAGTAAACCCTGACGTTGAGCTTGGCAAGCTCATCAGGGACGCCGCTCGCCTTCTCCCTCTCATCTACCACGACACGGGCTGGGATCACGGGAACCGCACTGGGACGACGAAATAAAAGGAGTAGGCGGCTATCGCGAAGAGCGCGACCGCGGCGCACACAACCCCGACGTCTGCGCGCGTCGCCCTGTAGACCAGGAGGGACGTGGGCCTCGGGACGGCGCCGTACGCCCTCGCCTCCATGGCCTCCGCCAGTTCTCCGCTCCTCATCACCGAGTTGACCACCAGGGGGATCAGTATAGGGATCATGTTCCTGACCCTGCGGATGAGGTTCCCCTTCTCGAGCTCCAGCCCTCTTGACTTCTGCGCGTCCATGATCTGTATGGTGTCGAGCATCATGACAGGTATGAACCTGACCGCGGTGACGAAAGCGAAGACGACGTCTCTGGGGAGCCTGAACATCTTCATGACCTGCTCGAGCTCGTCCGGAGAAGTGGTGATGAAGAAGATGCTTGTCGATACCACTATCGCGATGAACCGTATGGCATAGAGAACGGACGTCTCCAGGTCCCTGGTGAACAGCACGTTCACAACGAAGATGAACCCAGAGAAGAGCGCCGTGAAGGCCATGGTCCTGGCCACCCGCTTCAGGACGGTGGCCGCCGCCGAAAGCCCGACCATGAACAGGATCACCAGGACCATCTCGAAGATGGACCTCGCGAGGAGCGTGGTCGTGAACATAAGCACAGAGTTCAGGAGCTTAGCCCGGGGGTCCAGCCGGTGGTAGAACGAGTCTCCCCTCCTGAAGATGAATCCCCCGCTCAGCCACATCATGGTAGCATTGCCTCCTCGGCCCATCGAGCGGCGTCGAGAGGGTGGACGAACGGAGTCCCCGGCCTGCGGTGGAGCTCCTGGTAGAACTCCACCAGCTGCGGCTGGGCGACCCGAGCCGACGCGAGCAGGTCCCTGTCCTGCATGATGGCCGTCGCGGGACCGTCCCCCACGACCCTCCCGCCCTTCATCACGACCACCCTGGGCTGTATCGGCCAGAGGAACTCGATGTCGTGGGAGACAACCACCACCGTCTTCCCTGCAGACTTCAGCATCAGTATCGTCCCGGCCAGCTTCTCCTTCTGGATGGCGTCCTGTCCCACTGTGGGCTCGTCGAGCATCACCACCTGCGGGTCCCACGCCAGGATGCACGCCAGCGTCAGCCTCTTCTTCTCCCCCCCGCTGAGGATCAGCGGAGACGACCTCCTGTACTCCCCCAGCCCGAAGAGCTCCAGCCCCCAGGAGACACGCTCCCTCACCACCTCCGGTGGGAACCCGAAGTTCCGGAGCGCGAACGACATCTCCTCCTCCACTGTCTCTGAGAAGAGCTGGTGGTCGGGGTTCTGGAAGGCGACCCCGACCTTCCGGGACAGCTGAGCAGTGCTCGCCGCACGTGTGTCGACCCCGTCGACGAGGACGCTCCCGGACGCAGGCTTCAAAAGCCCTGTCACGTGCTTGACGAGGGTCGTTTTCCCCGCCCCGTTCTCCCCCACCAGGGCGACGAACTCCCCCGCGTCCACCCTGAGGCTAACCCCGTCCAAGGCCCTGACGCCGTTCTGGTGGACGAACGAGACGTCCCTGAACTCTATCATGTCAGCCTCCCCTCTACGGCTAAGGCCAATGCAGAGGGGGTCAGCAGCTTCGCTGCGGCCGCCTTCCCCGCCTCCCTCTCTGCGAGCAGCCTCTGCACCTTGGCGACCGCGGGGATGGCCACCCCGTGCGCCTCGGCCTCGTTGTCGAAGAGCACATCCATGGGGGTCCCTTCGAGCACCTTCCTTCCCCCATCCATCACGACGAGCCTGTCCGCCACCTCGACGAGGAGGTCGAGGCGGTGCTCAACCACGACGAAGGTGGTCCCTAGCTCTCCCCTGAGCTTCGCCACCAGTGCGACAAGCTCGGAAGCCGTCTTCGGGTCGAGCAGGGACGTGGGCTCGTCGAGTATCACCAGCTTCGGCCGCATCGCGAGGACCCCCGCCAGGGCGACTCTTTGCTTCTGCCCGTCGGAGAGCTCGTGGGGGGCCCGCTGCGCCAGGTCGCCTATCCGAAGGAGCCGGAGGGCCTCGTCCACCCTGGCCCTCATCTCCTCCCGTGGGACCCCGAGGTTCTCCAGCCCGAAGGCGACGTCCCTCTCGACGCTGAACATGAATATCTGGTTCTCAGGGTTCTGGAAGAGGAACCCGACCGTCTGGGCGAGGTCGCGCATGTTCGAACTCTTGACGCTCGACCCGGCCACGAGGACGTCTCCGGAGTACTCCCCGCCATACATGTGTGGGATTAGCCCGTTCACTGCCCTGAGCAGGGTGGATTTGCCGCACCCCGACGGGCCGGCCAGGACCACTATCTCGCCTTCGGGTATCGACAGCTCGAAGTCGGAGACCGCGCTCTTCGGCGAGTCGGGATACCTGAAGCTCAGCCCCTCTACCCTGAGTATGTCCGCCATGGCTGCCGCGACCTTGCGAGGCTCAGGGCCTTTGCCCTGGGACTGTCACGGTGGACGGCTGTACGACGTCGGCGAACCAAGGGGTCCTCCCTCCGACCCTCAACCTGGGGACCGACGGGACCCTCAGGACAAGGGAGGAGATCGCCATCACGACCACAAGCTGGATGACGTTGAACACGGCAGTGAACGCGAGGACGACCAGCAGGGCGTTAGAGGAAGTCAGTCCGATCCCGACGGCAGCGAATGGGGCCTTGACGAAGCCTTCGATGGCCGCCAGGCCGTAGATGTAGACGACAAGGTAGAAGTTGGGGACTGTCATCGCCGCGGCCCTGACCGCGCTCCCCAGCGCCGTGGTCCACCCGGCGAGCCTAAAGAAACTTGTCTTACCGCCGCGGGCCGCGATTCTCGTACCTGCCCAGAGGCCTGCCACCGTGGAAACAAGCGCTATCAGCTTCAGAACAGGACCGATGGGTATCTGCTGACCGAAGACCATCAGGCCTCCGAACTCGACGAAGGAGGCTACGAGCGCGGGGGCGGGCCCGAAGATGAAGAACGCGAGTATGATGGCGACCTCCCCCAGATCGAACTGGAGGTACGGAACCAGAGGGAAGTTCAGACCCATAGCCTGGGAGCCGGCTGCGAGGATGATGGCGAGGGCGCTGAATATGGCGCTCCCCGCGATGGAGGCCGTGTCAAGGCGGCCCCTCGAGACGGTACCCATGCTCGGCGCCGAGCTCGCTATTCTTATAACACTTTAGTAGCTACCAGCATTCTTGTAGATGTCAGGGAAGGGCGCCGGGCTAAGCGCGGAACAGCTCACCACCCTCCTCCACTTGGTGAGGCTGGGGGCAGTCAACTCCTTCGTCAACGTCACGACAGCGATGCTGGGCGGATCGATGGGGCTTAGCCAGCAGGCGGCTTCGTTGAGGCTCTCAGACCTCCAGAGGGCGGGCCTGGCCGAGAGGGCCCACTCGGGGCGCGGGCTCGCAGTCAGGCTCTCAGAGGAGGGCCTCGACGCCGTGGAGATCTTTCTGGCTGACGTGACCGCAAACCTGGAGAGGGGGAGGGATACAATGCAGTTCCGCGGGGCCGTGTCCACAGGGCTGAAGGAGGGGGCCTACTACCTCTCGCTGAAGGGGTACGCCGACGGCCTCGCCAAGGCCCTGGGTTTCGAGCCGTACCCGGGGACTCTCAACCTCCGCCTCACCAGCGAGGCGATGGTAGCACAGCGCCGGCGCCTCGAGCTGCTGAAGGGGATCGAGGTCCCCGGCTTCAGCGACGGGCGGAGGTCCTTTGGAGGCGTGAAGTGCTTCAGGGCCAAGGTGGCAGGGAGGCACCCAGGGGGAGTGCTCGCCATAGAAAGGACGCACCACGACAGTTCCGTCCTCGAGGTGGTCTCTCCGGTCAACCTCAGGCGGTCTCTCGGGCTGAAGGACGGGGACGAGTGCGCCGTCATGGTCTACCTTGGGGACGGGTGGGCACGTCGACGGTGAATGTGACCGGGTCGCCGTCCTTCAGACCGAGCTTGCCCCGGAGGTAGGTCGGGGAGATCAGCTCGGCAACCGTTTCGTTGTAGTACGTGACGTCGATGAAGAGGAGGGTGACCCTCTCCCCCCTCAGTTCCCCTTCGAAGCACGTCAGCGAGCTGAAGGCCTCGCCCCCCAGAGTGAACCCCTCTATCTTCAAGCCGTCGGTGGACCTCGCCTCCCCGAGCCGCCGTATCGCCTCTCTGTCGTCGAGCTTCACGTTGAGGGTGCCGGGGTAGGGCGGGTATCCCAGCCGCTCCCTGAAGCGCCGCTGGTACTCGGGGTGGCCCACGTAGTACTTCCCCTTCCCCATCCCGCTGAACACGGTCCCTGCCACCGAGAGGCGCATGAGCGGCCCCCGACGCCGCCGGGATAAAAAGTCCGATTGGCTTATCTAGAAACCGCCACTCCACGGGGGGTGTTGGCGAAGCAAGAGATACTCATACTCGTGGATGACAACGACAGGGAGATAGGGACGGACACGCGAGAAAACTGTCACGCAGGGAAAGGGAAGCGCCACAGGGCCTACACCGCCTTCATCTTCCACGGGGGCAAGATGCTCCTCCAGCAGCGCAGCCGGAAGAAGCTGCTCTGGCCGGGCGCCTGGGACGTCTCTTTCACGAGCCACGTCTACCCAGGGGAGACCTACCAGCAGGCGGCCGCGCGCAGGGCGTACGAAGAGCTCGGCGCGAAAGTGGGAAAGCTTGAGGACGTCCACTCCTTCGTCTACTTCGCACCGCAGGGGGAGAACGCAGAGAACGAGTTCTGCCGAGTGCTCGTCGGCGACTTCGACGGGGCAATCACACCCAACAGTGACGAGATGTCTTCGGTAAGATGGGCGAGCATGGCCGAAGTGGCGAAGGACCTGGCGGCGAACCCGGGGTCATACACGCCATGGTTCAAGCTCTCTTTCGAGGGCTTCCTGAAGAGCCGGGCCGCATCGCGGTACGCCTAGTCCAGCTTCTTCAGCTCTCCGATGAGCTCCCCGAAGAGTTTCATGGTCGCCTCCACAGTCTCCTCTTCCTCTGTGGGGGCGGAGAAAGAAGCCGCGGTGGCGTGCCCGCCGCCGTGGCCGCCGAGCCTCCTCGCCATCTCCTCTGCGACCTGAGACCCGAGCTTCACCTTGGTGGACTCCTGGAACCTCTGGGTCGACCTGAGGCTGACCCTCGTCTCCCCGTCCGTCTCACCGCTCACCATGGCCAGGTCAGCTCCGAGGTAGACCATGGACCTCGCGACGTGCGCCTGGAACGAGCCGATGTGGCTGGTGGCCACCACCCACCCCCCTGCCTTGAATATAGAGAGCCTCTGCGCTCCCTTCAGTTTCGCGATGACCTCGCCGTAGTCCGGCTCGCTGCGGAGCTCCCGACGGGCTTGGGCGATGTCAGCCCCCGCGTCCATCAGCTTGACCGCCGCCTGGACGCCGGAGCGTCCCGCTATCGCGAGGTGGGAAGAGTCGAAGAGGATAGCGTCGAGGAGCGCTTGGGCCGTCTGAGGGTCCGGGGTCACATTTACACGCTCAAAAATCCCGTAGACCACCTCGGCAGCCGAAGTCGCACATTCGTCGACCACAGAGTGGTCGTACAGGCCTCCGTCCCTCCGCGGGTGGTGGTCCACCAGGATTTTCACCCCTCCGCTCTCCATCAGCTTCCTTCTCCACTCGTTGAGGAGCTCCTCGTCCCCTACGTCCACTGCGACGTACAGGTCGTACTCCCCTCCGCTCCCGTCTGCGACGTCGTGAGGGAACAGAGAGCTCAGCTTCTGGGTGAGTGTCGTCATCCCTCCCGGCGTGGCGATGGTGACGTGGCACCCGGGGGCCAGAGACTCGATGAGCCTGGAGAGGGCGTAGGCGGATAGGTAGGCGTCGGCGTCAGCGTTCCTGTGGCACACGACGACGGCTCGCCTGAGGACCGAGGGCTCTATGAAAGGGAACTCATCTGGTTTCGATTCGAGGGCCAAGGGTCGCCACGGTCTACGCGTCCCCAGGGGGCTGCTGAGTCTGCGATGGCCTCGCCTTCATGGCGTCGTCTATCTTGGCCTGGAGGTCCTTGAGGCTCTCCCTGAACCTCGACTCCTGCTTCGCAAGGACCATCTTCCTGGTGTTGGCCAGCTCCTTCTTCTCGATGAGCTCCTTCGTCACATCTTCCTTCTTGGTCTTGATCAGCAGGTTCCCGGCGAACTTGTACACTGGTTCCGAGTCTGCCGCCTTCCCGAGCTCCTCAAGGGCCTTCTCCGTCTCGCTGAGCTCGAGCTCCACCTGCTGCTTCTGGGCCAGCACCGCCTGCAGATTCTGCTGCGCCTGGTCGTACCTCGCGAGCTGCTCTCTGAGGAGAGGTGGAAGTTCTGGTTGACTCAACTTTCGGAACAGCGGCTCCGGTCTCTACTTAAATCCTTTCAAGCCCGACTCGACGGACCTCACCTGATCCAGCAGCGCCTTTGCCTTCTCGGCGATCTCTCCAGGGCTTTTCCCCTCGATGCTCACGACGCACCTCCCCCCACGTACCACGGCGGATGGCAGCTTCTCTGCTATCTTCGCGGCCGTCTCTCTGTCCGCACGGAACGTGACCTTCAGCCTGACGGATTCGATGGGGCTATCTTGCCTTCGCCTGGGCGAGGTCAAAGGCCCCTCCGGCCACGGTGTAGCCGCAGGACTTGCACTTCCATATGCCTGAAGAAGTACGGCTCAGCCTTTTGCTGGCGCAAGACGGGCACGACCTGGCCTGTTTCAACGTCCTGAAGACCCTGGCGTACCTCTTCCTGAGGGTCCCGCCGTACTTCGCTCCGAGCCCCCTGATGTTCTCCTTCGCCTTCGGCACTATCTCGTCGCCTCGAGTATCTTCGCCCTAATGGTCCTGCCGACGCTGATGGATGTGTCAGCAGCCTGCAGCACCTGCTCCGGGCTGATGGTGCTCGCCTCCCCCTTCTGGCTCGCGCAAATGTTCCCGTCGTCGTCCGTGGTGATGGTGATCCTCATGTCCATCGACGCTTCTTCTTCCGAGTTGGGGTCGACCACGAGCTTGTCACCTATCCTGGCTATTGTGACAGACACCGGCGTCCTCTCGACCGGGACTGGGATCAGCTCGTCGGTGGCTACGGCCTTGTCATCCTTGACCACGTACCTGTTCATCTTGGCGGTCCTGAGCGCTGCCACAACGGCGTAGCTGGTAGCGTCGAATAGGTTGCCGTCTACGTTCATGATGTTGCAGTCCACGAACACGGCGATGACTGACTTCCCTGGGATGAGGCCCAGCTTGGTCATGTCCACCATCTCGGACTCGCGTATCCCCCTGTCAGTCACCCTCGCCAGCTCGATGGCATCCTCGCTGGGCGGCCCCGCCTCGGCGTAGGGGGATGACATCGGGAGAATCTCCGCGTTCACCATCAATATCCCCTTGTCAGGCGTGTCGGGGAATGGTATCCCTGTGGCTATCTTCACCCCTGCCAGCACCAGGGTGTTCCCGAGGCTCACCCTGGCCGAGCCGTTGGCCTTCGGGATGACTCCGGTCTCGATGTTCAGGTTCCTGGGCTGGTCGAGGGCCCTCCCGTCGAGGCGCTTGCCGCTCGCCAGCAGCTGAACCATCCGTTCCTTCGTGATGGACTCGACCACGTGGTTCTTCTTCATCATCGACATCTACTCGGCCGCCTCCTCGATCTCGGTCGACTGCGCTTCGCCCCCGAAGAACCTGGTCGTCAGGGCCTCCCTCTGCATCTGATAGATCTGCTTCCCCTTTTCGAGGGCAAGCTCGAACGCCTTCTGGAAGTTCTCACGCGTATACACCC
Organism: archaeon; assembly: GCA_021800855.1. GTDB lineage: Archaea > Thermoproteota > Nitrososphaeria > Nitrososphaerales > Gagatemarchaeaceae > UBA183. The sequence goes on from JAJYYP010000021.1 coordinate 16,512, forward strand.
CGTCCACCTGGAGGAGTGACACGAGCCCCAAGTTAGGCATGATGGCCACTGGCATGTCCCCGTTCCCCTCCTTGTCCTCGGTGTCGTCAAGGTCTGAGACCACCTGCTCCCCAATGAGGCCGCAGGAGCAACCGACGACAAGGTCCCGCATGTTGATGCCTGCGTCGGCCAGGGCCAACGAGGCTGCAGTGATGCCGGCGACCCTCGAGCCCCCGTCAGACTGGAGCACCTCGACCCAGACTTCTATGGCCGTCCTCGGATAGTCTTCCACGATCACAGCCGGGATCAGCGCCTCCCTGATCACCTTGGAGATTTCAATCTCTCTCCTGGACGGTGCCGGGTTCTTCCTCTCGTCCACGGAGAACGGCGCCATGTGATACCTGCACCTGAGCAGCGCCCTGTCCGGGAGAACCTGGTGCTTGGGGTGGACCTCCTTCGGCCCGTAGACCGCGGCCATGATTTTGTTCTTGCCCCACTCGATGTAGGCGGACCCGTCGGCGTTCTTCATGACGCCCACCTGCAGCTTTATCGGCCGGAGCTCGTTCCACTTCCTGCCGTCTAGCCTTACCCCGTTCTCGTCTATGAGCTGTTTAGTCCCCGCCAACGACGCTCCCTCCCAGAGCTGCCTCTACCTTGGCCATCAAGTCCGGCGCGTGAGTCTCCTCTTCCACGAGCCTGATGGCCTTGACAGCCTTCACGATCCCATCAGGGCTCCCGTCCACGACAATGACCCCGTTCTGGCCCACCCTGATGTCGCATCCAGTCCTTTCGCTGATTAAGTTGATCATCGAACCTCTTCTCCCGATTACTCTGGGGACCTTCGTTGGTGATATCTTAACGATTTCCCCAGACGAGATCTTACCGTACCCTTCGCCCCTGATGCTAAGCTGTGGGTCTCTGGACCTCTCGTAGGCCTCTATCCTGGCCCCCAAGACGTCACCCACCCTGAACTTGCTCGAAAGGTCGTGGGTGGCAGGGGAGAAGTCCCTGCCGAAGACGAACGAGGCCGGGAGGAACCCGTCGAAGCACGAGTTGATGTCCACGACCCAGCCGAAGCCGTTGATGTCCACCACCTTGCCGATTACTTCGTCGTCGGTCCGAGGGAGATAAGGCCCGGTGAATGGGTTTAGCTTGATCCCGTCTCTCCCAACCTCGGCCAACCCCACCCGGAGGGCCACGTACTCCTCTCCTCGCTTCTCGATGTAGCTCCCGTAGCGGTAGTTCCCCTTGGCTACGACGTCTCCCGGGATCACCTGTTTCCTCTGAATCATTGGCATTTCTATTTCACCACTGTGACCTGCGCGGCCCCCTTCGTGGTCGAGCCGAGGCGGTCTAGCAGGCCGGGCTGTCCGCCAGCGGGTATTTCTACTATTGCAGAGAGCGTCCCGTCGGCCAGCCAGTCCTCTTTGACTATCTCGCCGAAAGTCTTCAGGATCCCTATCGCCTGACCGGTGTACTGGGCTGCCACCCTCACCTGCAGCCTGACCTTCTCAGACTTCAGCGGGAGTATCGTCCTAAGGGCGTCGACCACTGCCTTCATCTGCTCGTTCGGGTCCTGAAACGGGTCCACTGAGACCCTTGCCTCTAGCATGGCCTGGTCTATCCTCGTCGGCGGGTGGGGGAGGAGTGTCCTCGGGTCGACGAAGTTCTTCGAAATCGCCGCTATTATCGCGCGCCGCTTCTCTTCCGTCAGCCTCTTCCTCTGCTCCTGGGTGAGGTTCAGTTCCCCCCGTTTCAGTACCTCAAGGGCGGCCTTGGCGGGGTCGTCGGTCCCGAAGTGGAGCTTCAGCTTCTCGCCAGCTGCCCTCAGCCCCTTCCGCGAGTCAGAATAGACTTCGTCTACGGCGATGACTGCGGATGGCTCGACATTCCTCCCCTGCTTGTAGGACAGGGCCGAGTCAGGGTTGACAAGTATCTCGTAGTGCTCCCCCGCTATAGTCAGCCTGACAGTGGTGAACTTGGACGATTCATGGGTCCTCGGCTTGAAGCCCCCGCCCCCTCGACCGAAGTTCCCGCTCATCTGAGCCGACGCTTCTCAGGAGCTCTTGGCCGGCGGCTTCTCTGATTTCGTCTTGGCCCCTGCCGCGCTCTTGCTTACTTCGGCTTCGGTCAGGCGCCTCCACTTCTTGCTATCCGCGTCCACCACGGCGACCTTGATGTGCGAAGTCCCGCTCTTGTCCTCGCTGACCAGATAGATGCATTCTATGGCCAGGGTCACGGCTTCGTCGAGGGCCAGGTCTAGGGAGTAGTTCTTCTCCAGATAGTCGTTGACTTGGTCGCTCCCCTGCCCTATCGCTATGGCGTGGAACCCGGAGTAGGTCCCCGTTGGGTCGGCTAGGTATACCACCGGGCCGGCCTCGTCGACACCAGCTATGATGAGAGAGACACCGAATGGCCTGACGCCTGCGTACTGCGTGTATTGCTGGTTCATGTCGGCGATGCGCTTGGCTATGGCTTCTATGTCGACCGGCTCGTCGTAGATCAGCCTGTTGCTCTGCGCCAGGACGCGCGCGTTGTCCACCTGTATCCGAGCATCCGGGATGTAGCCGGCTCCAACGGCACCGACATGGTCGTCGATCTGGAACATCTTGATGACCGACTCGGCACTTTGGAGCTTCCTCTGCTTCTCCTCTACCGCCAGCACCACCCCCTGCCTCGTCTGGACGCCTACGGCCAGGTTGCCCCTCCTGACCGTCTCGAGGGCGTACTCCACTTGGTACAGCCTGCCGTCGGGCGAAAATATCGTGATCGCCCTGTCATATCCTGCCGAAGGTGCAAACATTTTCTTGCCTTGCTCCTTTTTGCCCAACTAATTCCTTGGCCATTTAAACTGTTCTGCGGTTCTTCC
>JAJYYP010000069.1 GCA_021800855.1 archaeon
CGTCTTCCCGCTCATCCTTGATTACTCCCTCCACAAGTCAGCCAAGGCCCTCAGCGCGGCGAGAGCCCCGGGGCTGATGGACGCTTTTTCGATCTGGTTCGTGATAGGAGCGGCAGTAATCCCGACGGCTATCGCCTCTTACAGCCTCGTCGGGGAGAAGATGCAGAAGAGCCTCGAGCCGATGCTCGCCACCCCGATGTCAGATGAGGACATACTCCTGGGGAAGATGATATCAGCCCTTCTACTCCCTGTTGTGGCGCTCTATGCGGGGTCCATCTCGTACATGGCGCTCATGGACTACTTCACGCGCGGCACGCTGGGGTACTACTACTATCCGAACTGGCACATCGGCGCGATCCTCCTGGCCGCCCCTCTGGCCGCGCTCCTCAGCGTGGAGGTGAACGTCGTCATCTCTTCCAGGATGACCGACGTCAGAAGCGCGCAGCAGACTGGGGTCTTGCTCATGCTGCCGTTCATAGGCCTGTTCCTAGCGTCCGAGGTCGGCCTCTTCGTGATGAACGACACCAACCTGACCATCCTGGCGGGCGCGCTCGCTGCGATAAGCGTCGGGACGTTCTTCGTCGCGAAGGCGACCTTCCAAAGGGACGAGATACTCACACGATGGAGATGACCACGGTCCGAGTCTGACGAGTTTATGCGTGAAAAATCTGGTGCACGGGATGCAGAAGCCAAAGCAGGGCCATCACGGGCTTACGCTGCAGGAGGGGCCGCGCATGGCACCTCTGCGAGCACGATGTACCTCATTTCGAACCCTGCCAACGCGTCGATTCTGTCAGCCCTGATGGGAACTGAGTCATATCCCCGCGAACTTGCAAGGCGGCTCGGCATGCGAGAGTCGCATGTCTCGGAGAGGCTCAAGAGACTAGAACGAAACGGACTCGTCAGAGGGCGGTGGACTCGAATGAAGGAGATTGGGAAGAACGTGAAGGTCTTCTCGTCGGCGGTCAGTTCGGTCAGCGTGGTCCTAGACGGGAACGGGTTGAAGCTTGCCATCGAGAAGCGCGACGGCTGGAACGAGTCGCTCGAAGTGGGACAGCAGATCTACCGAGTGAAGGTCCCTCCCACCGGTGCGTTCGTAGGGAGGAAGAGGGAACTCAGGTTCCTGCTGAAGAGCAAGGCAGGGCTCAGCGTTGTCACAGGCTTAGCTGGCATCGGTAAGACTACCCTTGTTTCCAGGTTCGCCAGCGAAGCCACAGGGAAAGGACAGAAGGGCGGAAGCCCGTCCCGCCTGTTCTGGCACGACATCAGGGAATTCGATAGCCTGAGGTACGTGATTGCCAAGGTTGCCGCTTTCCTGAGTGTGCATGGCTACCCCGCCCTCTCCAGCTTGATGAAAAGAGGAGTTTCCGAAGAGGGCACGCTGATAGGCGAGGCCCAACGGGGGCTCGAGCGGGTCAATGCGCTCGTGGTGTTCGACGACTATCACTACTGCAGGGACACGGGCATCACGCATCTGCTGCAGCGACTTGGCGATTCGACGATGGTCAGGACGATCGTGGTGTCCAGGACCAAGCCGAGCGAGCTCTACGTCGGTAGCCGTCTCGTGCCCGTGCTAAATCTGGAGGGGCACACCGACGCAGAGACTGCGGAACTCTTCGAAACGAACAGCGTGCGCCTCACAAGGGACGAGGTAACTCGCGTCAACACGACGCTCAAGGGCAACCCTTTGGCGCTGAGCCTGATGTGCGAGTCTGTGAAGGCGATGGGGAGGGAGAAGGCGCTGAAGACAGCACTGTCTGAAGTGAGAGACCACATTTCAGTCTGGCTAGAAAGCGTCCTTAGGCCGCCAGAGTTAGAGACTCTGCAGCGGGTGTCGGTGTTCAGGGGTCTTGTCCCCCTAGACGCAGCACGGGCGGTCGAAGCCTCTGGGATCAGAGATGAAGTTCTGGCGCAGAGATTAGGGGCGCTCGAACGTGCTGGAGTGGTGACTGCGTTTGAGGGGAGCTTCGCCGTCCACGACGCAGTTCGTGATGCCTTGTCCGTCGCCACTGGCCCGATGGAGGCGGCCCACGCGAAGGCTGGCGCCTATTACGCATCCAAGGGGGACAGGCGCTCGTCCCTCGAAGCAATCTATCACTACGTGAAAGGGGGCCAGGCGACCCCGGCCATCCACGTAATCCGTGATGACGATGCATACACCAGAATCATAGACGAGGGCTACGTCGAGCCTCTGCTGCGTCTCGCGGAGGAGCTGCTCGCCGGCCCGCTGCCGTCGGCCGATGGGGAGAGCAGAGTCGGAGGGTGGCTGATGGTCGTCAGGGCGTATGCACTCTGGAGGATGCAGAAGCAGTACGCCCTCGTACTCAGGAACATCAGAGAGGCCGAGGCAGTGGGCAGGCGGTGCGGAGACAACGTGCTCATAGCCTGCGCCCTCCTGAACAAGTCATACGTGCTGTCAGCCCGTGGGGACACTGAGGGCGCGGCGCGCGCCTGTCGGATAGCCCTGGGCATCCCTGGCATCCGGAGTGAGGGACCCACAGTGGCTGCTTATCTGATGGAGAACCTCGCAGATATCATGGCGACCGAAGGCAGCTTTGACGAGGCGGTCCGTCTCGGGTCGTCGGCAGCGGAGATATTCGAGAGCAATGGGGACGCGAGGAACATCGCCGGGGCGCTCGCCGCTCTCGGTGTCTACCATTACATGAAAGGCGACTTCGACGACGCTCTTTCGCTCCTCGCCAGGGCGAGGCCAAGAGTACCCGCCGGGAACAAGGTCATAGCGGAGTACGTCGAGGAGGCAACAGGCCTAGTGCTCGAGCGCATGGGCATGAAGCGGCAGGCGCTGGTGCACCTCAACAAGGGTCTGCACCTCGGAAGGGAGTCAGCGAATAGGCTCGTCACGCTTGAAGTTCTCTCCGAAAGGGCCTTGCTAAGGGCGAAGCTAGGAGACTTCAGGAAGGCGAAAATGGAGTTAAGGGAGGGCAGAGAACTGAAGCGTGTCACTGAACGGAAGTACTCGCTCGGCGTCTTTGAACTGGCTCAGGCGGGGATCTCGCTGGTTGAGGGAGAATTGGATGAGTGTAGAGCGCATCTCAGGAGAGCTGGCCGACTGCTTTCAAGCGACGCCGTCTCGATAGCGAGAGTCCTCTGGTGGCGCGGAGTTGTCGATGCGCAAGATGGGAACATAGCGTCTTCCAAGAGATGGCTCGCGAAGGCAAGGGCGACCTTCAAGACGGTGGGCGCGGAAGGCTACGTCCGGCAGATAGAGTTTGTCAGGGCGAAGATTGGGGCCTCTCCTCCCAGGAACGCGCGAGAAGCGCTGGCTCTTCTCTGGTGATTCCACCAGGCTACAGAGAACCTGCGACCACCATGACGGTAAACGTCGCTAGCATCAGGACGAGCTCGATTGCGGAAGCCTGGCCGACCAGCCTCTGTGCGCCAATCAACTCCTCTTCAGAGCCGCCGTCCTGGAGAAGCGTCGTGACATTCCTAGCAGCGGGGACAAGCTTCGCGAGTGCGAAGAGATAAGTCACCAGGCCCAGAGTCCCTCCAACCACGACTGACCAGCTCCAAGCGTCCAGGACAAACCTATCACCCCAGGACATTACCACGAAAAAGGCAGCACCGGAAAGCAGGAGCAAGGGCACCACGAGATTCATGAACCGTTCCATCTTAGGGAAGAAGGCGACCATGAACTCGGCTCTCGCGACGGGGGTGAGCCGAGACACCACTGGCCCGAGCACCACAAAGAACATAATCGAGGACCCGATCCACACGACAGCGAAGAACAGGTGGAACCACGCCACCGCAGCGATGAGAAGGGGGTTCAACTCTCCGTATCCACTCTCAGCTCGACCAGTCTCCGTGCCTGAAAGGCGGGGGCGGTTCGCTTACTACCCTCATAGCCCCAACGTGTCCATGAACCGCCGAACCGCGTCGTCCACCACCTCGTCCCTGCTCCTGTATCCTAATCTGGAGGCGATATCGTCGAGCCTCGAAGCCAGTTCGCGCCTGATCTTCACGTTCACATACCCGGCCTCCTTCATGCTCCGCTCCTACGACGCAGAAAGAATCCGTACGCAGAGCGCCTGGACTTTATCCCGCGCCGAAATCGATTGTGGTGCTGGGTGATTGGGAAAGACTCGGAGTGGTCTACTATACGAATCAAAATAGGGATGGCCGGCCCCTAGCCACGCTTCCTCACAGAGAGGATTATGGCCGCGGAGCCGAGCACTATTGCGATTCCTAGGGCTGCATATGAGACGGCGCTGAGGGTGGAGACCTGAGCGTTCAGGCTGCTGACGGCTGAGGTAGAGGACGACTGGAGCTGGCTGATGGTGCTCATCTCGCCGCCGAGTGCAGCGAGCGACAGCTGAGACAGGACAGCCCCTTGGACAGGGACCGTGACCGAGGCGTCGAAGCTGTTGTCGGAGAGGACCGACGTGTCGGTCGCGTTCGAGGCGAGGATGCCGAAGAACTCGTTGTGCACGACGTTGCCTGAGATGGTGGTATCAGTCACTATTGTTGAGCCGTTGATGTTACC
>JAJYYP010000022.1 GCA_021800855.1 archaeon
ACAGGTTCTACTCCCTGTCGGTTCACGGCTGACGATCCTGGTGGTTGCCCGATGAAAAGGCAGACGCACCACGCACTCCATGGACTTCGGAGAATCAGGCATCGTGAAGATGAAGTCGGTGATACACCTCTCGGCTGCAGAAGAGCGGACCCAAAGCGATGAAGGCTGCAGCCGCATGCCTGTAGGACATGGTCATGTCAACGATTGAGTGCTCCTCGTAGGGATAGGCCCCGATGTTTGCGCACCAGACTAGGTCGGTGCGACTGGAAGACATCCATCTAACAACCACGAAGGAACTTGCCCTTACAGCGAAGACGGCTCTCCTGAACTCGGCGCCACTCTGCCGCTTTCTGGGCTCACTCATCCCCCTTCGTCTCGAAGCGATATCCCCAGATCAGGACGAGACCCACCATCACCGCCCCGACCAGCAGCGACCCCATAGCCAGCGGCCATCCGTCGCTCCCTGACCCGAACACTATCGGGAAAGGCCCTATGAACACAACCCCTCCCACCGAGGCGCTCCCCTCCCCCACCGTGGCGGCGAACACCACCCCAAACCCCACTGCGACCATCAGTAGGCCCGCCGCGAGCAACGTCCCTCTCACCTGAGAGCCCCCAGCATGTAGACCAACATCAGGACCAGAGCCAGAGCAATAGCGATGCTCGCCCACTTCGCGTCAGAACCAAAGACTATCGGAACTGGCCCTAGCATGACGACCGCGCCCCCTCTGACCCTTCCCTCCCCACCTCGGGCCCCAACGAGCGACGAAGCGAAGACGACCACCAGCCCTGCCACGATGAGAAACACCCCAGCGATGACGAGTTCCGTCACAGGCGCTCTTTTGCGCCCCGCCGCTAAAGGTTTTTGCGGAGGGTCGGGGCTGAGAACAGGGCCCTTGGCAGAATATCGGTGGTGCGAAAGGTGCGGGACGAGGACAGAGCACGAGGCCGTGGTCGATACGCGGGACTACAACCCCAGGGGGAGAGGTCTCTACAGGTGCAAGAGGTGCGGAAGGGTAAAGTCGATGCGCCACCTTCGTCCCAGTTCAGAGATAGGGTATTGATAGGGTACTGATTTTCACACCCTGCAGCTGGATTCACAACTTTGTGCTAAGACCTTGTTATATACACGCACTTTTTTGGCATGCTCCGATGGGCGGCACCCAGCCTGACGAAAAGAAACAGACAGTATTCGTCAGAGAGAGCACTGGCCTAGTGAAGAACGTCTCCTTCCTCGACAGCATCGCGCTCAACTTCAGCAACATGTCTGTGGGGCCACTCCTCACCACTGTGGCAGGTTCTGCGGCGGCTACCCTGCTGTTCGTGAACGTGGCTGGGCTGAACCTGGTGGTCGCCTCCATGATCGCCTTCGCGCTCTCCATACCGCAGATAATCGTCTACACCATGATGTCCCGCCGATATCCGAGGGCCGGGGGGGACTACGTCTGGCTGTCCAGGAACTTCGGTGGGTTCGCCGGGAGCACCCTCTCCTTCTGGGGATACACGATGGAGACACTTGCTTTCATAGCCCTCGTGGCCATCTTGCTGGACTACTCAATCGGAGGGGTTGGCGCGGAGATGGGCTTCGCCTACGGCTTCCCCACCGCTTCGTGGACCGTGCTCTTCAGCCCAGGCATCTGGCAGTTTGCTGTAGGCGCCCTCGCATTCACCATCGTGATTGCCCTAAACATCGTGAGGCCGAAAGCCGGTTACAAGCTCGTCACCGTCCTGGCGGTCTTCGGCGCGGTAACGCTCGTCGTAGCCATGGCTGTCATCCTTGCGGGGGGACACTCCGCGCTCGTGAACTATGCCGACGGAACGGGCCCCTACACAGGCAACAACAACATCGCCCTCAACGGCACAGGTTCCTACAGCGCGGTGGCATCGACCTACCAGCCATCAGGCCTCCCCTTCGACCTCAACTTCGGCAACATGGTCTACATAATGCCCGTGATGTTCGCCTTCATCTATCCTTGGCTCAACGCGGGTCCCGCGGTCGCTTCTGAGATGAAGGGTTCCCGAGCGCTGAAGTGGAACGTCCCAGCTTCGGCGGTGATTACGTTCATCTTCGCTACCTCGACCTTCGCAGTCCTATACTACGTAGGAGGAATGCCGTACATCAACGGCCTCTTCCACGACTACGCCTATCAGTCGACCATCGGCCCGAACTTCTTCTCCATCGCCATGGGCATCGCGAACAACCAGTGGGTCGCCTGGATTATCGGGCTTGGGTGGGTCGCTCTGCAGTTCGCGGTCATAGCCTACGCGGTGATAATCTTCTCGAGGTACATCCTCGCCCAGTCCCTGGACAGGTTCCTCCCGGCCAAGCTGTCTTACATCAGTTCCAGGTTCGGGTCGCCTGTCGTAGCGATGCTCATCGACTGGGTCATCACGGTCTCTCTGATCGGCATCACGGCCTACTATTACGGGACTATAGCGGGGATATTCGGAGCAATAATCGCCTCGATGATCTACTTCATGTTCGTAGGCCTCGCTGCGGTAGCACACGCCGTCAGGAAGGAATCTGGCTCGTCCAGGGGGCTCCTCGCCCTGGCAGGGTCCCTCAACGTGTTGGTGTTCGGCTTCGTCGCATACCAGTTCCTCTCCAATCCAGGCTTCACCGGCCTCAACAACATCACCTACGCCTACTCCATAGGCACCCTGGTCGCTGGCGCCCTCATCTACCAGGCCTCCCGCTGGTACCACAAGAAGAGAGGGATGGACATCTCTATCAACTACAAGGAACTCCCTCCAGAGTAACCCGACCACAATGATAGAGGACCCGGTTCTCCTCAACGACTGGCACCCCATCGCCAGGTCGATCGACGTCCCTGAAGGCTCGATACTCCCTGTTCGGCTGCTCGGCGAAGACCTGATCGCCTGGCGGGCCCACGGCTCCGTGAACGTCTGGCAGGACCTCTGCATCCATAGAGGGACCAAGCTCTCCCTCGGCCGCCTTCGGGGCGACCTGCTGGAGTGCGCCTACCACGGTTGGACCTACGACCAGAGCGGAGGGTGCGTCAAGATGCCCGCCCATCCTGAGCAGAAGCCGCCCCAGAAGGCGAGGGTGAGGACATACTCCTCCACAGAGCGCTATGGCCTGATATGGGCGTGCCTCGGCTCGCCGAGGCACGACGTCCCAGAATTCGAGGAGTGGGGGGCCGACGCCTTCAGGAAGGTCCCCTGCGGCCCCTACCGCTACCGCGCCAGCGGTCCCAGGGCGGTGGAGAACTTCCTCGACGTCGCCCACCTGCCGTTCGTGCACGAGGGAATCCTCGGCGAAAGGGCCCATGCCGAAATCCAGGACTATGAGGTCACGGTATCGGAGGAAGGCATCGTAGCCCGGGACGTTAGAATCTGGCAGCCTGACCCAGATGGGACCGGCGTGGGGAAGGACGTCAACTACACCTACAAGGTGCTCCGCCCCCTCACCATGTACCTCAGCAAGGCGTCCGTCGAAGGGAACTTCTCGATATTCGCCACTGTCTGCCCTGTCGACGAGTTCGAGTCCGTCGCTTGGTTTTGGATCGCCATGGACTACGGCCAGGGGATCCCTGAAGGCGAGATAGTCGCGCGCCAGGACGAGATCACCGGGCAGGACATACCCGTCGTCGAGTCGCAGCGACCCGAACGGCTCCCGCTCGACCTCCAATCCGAGCTCCATCTCAGGTCTGACAGGATCGCCGTAGCATACAGGAAGTGGCTCCGCAGCTTGGGCCTGTCCTTCGGGACCGCCTAGCGAGGGCCTGCAGGCTGGCTTCCCTGCACGACAGAAGAGAGCCAGCGGCGAGCATCGATCTCGCGACCTTTCGCTTACGAGGCGAACGCTCTACCAGGCTGAGCTACGCTGGCTCGAGTTCGGCCCCTCTTGTCATACAATAAAGCCTTGACCCGGCTTCTCGGCTCATCGGACCAGGTCGAGGTACTTCAGGCCCGTCCCCGTATTGTACAGGAGCATCTCTTCGTCCCTGGCGATCGCGCCTGCCTCGAGGAGCCTGCGATATCCCGCGAGCGTGGCTGCACCTTCCGGGCTCGCAAACACGCCCTCCCTCGCGAGCGACTTCATCGCCCCGACTATCTCGATGTCGGGGACGGCGACCGCGCCTCCCCCGCTCTTGCGAAGCACGGCCACCATCTGCCTCCCCGCGAACGGTCTCGGCACCCTGAGTCCGACCGCGACAGTCGTACCGTCATGGAAGTCAGGGTCGGGGGCCTCCTTCCCAGAAACCAAGGCGTCTACGATCGGCGCACAAGCTTCTGACTGGACGGAGAACATCTTCGGCCTTCGGCTCCCCAGGAGCCCCAGCTCCTCCATCTCATCAAACGCCTTCCACATGCCCAGTAGGCCGGTCCCGCCCCCGGTGGGGTAGACTATAGCCTCTGGGAGCTCATAGTCCGTCTGCTCGGCGATCTCGTAGCCCATCGTCTTCTTCCCCTCCAGTCTGTAGGGTTCCTTGAGGGTTGACATGTCGAAGTATCCGTCCATCTGCGTCCTCATCCTCGCCCCGGCGTCCCCTATGTTCCCTTCTACCTGCACCACCTCCGCGCCGTACTGGATGCACTCCTTCACTATCGACTGGGGGGTCTCTGTGGGCATGAAGACCCGGGCTGCCAACCCTCCGCGCGCGGCGTAACAGGCCAGGGCCGAGCCAGCGTTCCCCGCGGAGGGGACCGCCAGTCTAGTCAGGCCGAGTTCCTTCGCTTTCGACACGGCCACCGCCATCCCCCTCGCCTTGAAGGTACCCGTGGGGATTAGCCCGTCGTCCTTGAGAAGCAGCCCAGATTTCAGCCTCACCACGGGGGTCATCCCCTCCCCCAGCGTCACCACGTTCTGAGGGGCGATATCTGGGAGGACTTCGAGATATCTCCAGAGCGTCTTCTCCCTCCCTCTGAGGCTGTGACGTGTGAGCGTCTCCTTCGCCTTCTCATAGTCATACAGGCAGCTCAGGATCGAACCGCAAGCAGGGCATGTGCCGAGCGTCCTGCCCTGGGAGAATCCCTTTCCACAGGAGACGCATCTGACCTCCAGGATGGTGGATGCCCCAGTAGTCCGCTCCCCATTGCTCATCATTCACCCGCGCGTCCCTTTCTGGTCATTAACCCTTCGCAGGCTTTTTAGAACGTTGGTCGAAGGCGACGCTCGCGCGGGGGTCGCCCAGCATGGTCAACGGCGTGGGACTGAGGCTCCCATCCCTTAGGGGTTCGAGGGTTCGAATCCCTCCCCCCGCACCACATGCCGCCTGACAAGCCCTCGTCCCAAGACAGGCGGTCGTACCGAATATGAGCCTGTGACTGCATGCCAGACTCCCCCCAGGTTGTGGTTCCTCTCGTCGGGCACATCGCGGCATGGTGGGCCAGCTCACACCGGATGCGCGTGCGTCTGACGCCGGTCTGTGTTGTCGAGAGATGAAGTTGGCCAACGACGCCACCTCGGGCGAATTCTCTGGTGCGCACGACAATGGAGCGCCAGAAATCAGATAGACGACCGGATGTTCTCTGCAGACGCGCACATCCGCAATCGAGGCCCACACAGGGCTTGGATTGATCTGCCCCTTCGGTCGTCAACAGCCCTGCGCACGCCATGGAGGCACCGGCGCGCCTCTAGTCTGAGAGCCGCCTCCCCCTCTTCGAGGAGGGAGCGTCGCCGTCTTCGAACTCGAAACTGGCACCCCCTCAGGCTCTCTTTGCGATAAGATTGGCCAGCGGCCCAGCCAAGGTTTAATCCACACCCTGACGGCGACAGCCGCGTGAAGAGCAGGGAGGGGTATGCGTCCGTTCTAGGGTTCGACCTCTTCTACCGGCAGTTCGGCGACCCCGTGAAGGGGGACGTACTCGGTCTCCATGGAGGACCAGGGGGTACCCACGACTACCTCCTCCCCCTGTCGGACCTGGCGGAGCATGGTTACAGAGTGACCCTCTACGACCAGCTCGGCTGCGGGCGGTCGCAGGTCCCGAAGGACCCTGCCCTGTTCGTGCCGGAGCGCTACGTGGAGGAGGTCGACGCACTCAGGGAGGAGTTGAAGCTGGGCAGGCCCCACTTCATAGGCTCAAGCTGGGGCGGGATGCTCGCGATAGCGTATGCGCTGAAGCACCAGAGGAACATGTCGACGCTGACAACTGTGGGCGGCCTTCACAGCGTCCCTCTCACGATAAGAGAAATGCAGCGGATGAGGAGGAGACTCCCCGCCGGGGTCCAGGCTACGATGGCGAAATACGAATCGCTCGGGGAGTACGACAACCACGAGTACGCCGACGCGGTCATGGTCTATTACAGGAGGCACCTGTGCAGGCTGGACCCCTGGCCTGCCGAAGTGAGTTACTCGATGGAACACATCAGCAAGCCCGTGTATGGAACGATGAACGGCCCGAACGAGTTCACCATAATAGGGAACATACGTTATTGGGACGTAACCGACCAGCTTCGCACAATAAGGGTCCCGACCCTGGTACTCGGAGGGAAGTACGACGAGGTGTCCCCCGTGGTCGCCCGTGAAATCCACAAACACGTGAAGGGCTCAGAATTGACCATCTTCCCCAAGAGCTCTCACATGGCATTCTGGGAAGAGCGAAGCGCGTTCATGAAGAGAGTCCTTCGCTTCCTACACTCGCACGGCTCCTGAAGTCCCGCGGCCTGCAGACGTCCCCTTCGTCGTGCCCTTCGCGGCACCCACCATGAGATGCCTAGGGTGGTGCATCAGGGCCGGGGGAGTTGTCCTGTCGGCCCGGTCGAGGATCTCTCGGCCGCTTCGAACTCCCTCACCGAGCCCTCCTGCCTACGCTCGACAAACTCAGGTTTCAACGACCGCAGGGCGGCTATCGCCTCGTCGGCCCCTATGTGGCGTGTCCTGATAAGATAGGCGGCCAGCACGCACCCGGTCCTCCCTTCCCCTGCGAGGCAGTGCACCAAGACAGCCTTCCCTTCCTTCCTGCGGTCCAGGACGAACCTCACCGCGCTTTCTATGGACTCGAGGCTCGGGGGGAGGTGGTCGCGCATCGATACGTGCCCCGCGTCCAGGGGGAACCCGGCCGTCCACGCCGCCGGGAGCGGTTGCTCCGTGAGCGTGAGGATGCTGCGTACGCCGTTTTTCACCAGCCATCCTATCTGCTCCCTGGACGCGGGGTACCCCGACCCCGCGAGCGAAGTGTCTTCGACCCAGACGAAACCAGTTGGCTTGTCTGCCACGATTGCTCTGAGCCTTCTTAGGAAGACCCCTCCGGTGCCCAAATCGGGCCTTTCCTGTCCCCGCCGTTCTAGAACCTTTAGGCTTCGACTACTTCGAGGCGCCCGTAACGCCCGACGTTGAGCCTCAGCTCCCCGCGGAAGCTGTTCGTGTAGCCGTTGGTTATCCTTACCTTGGACCCCTGCTTCACCATGTCAATCTGGTCGTCCCAGAGCGAGAGCTTGATCTGGCCCGTCTCGTCCTTCAGCATGCAGTCAGCCACCCTCGCCTCGCCTCCGGTCCTCAGGTTGACGTTCCGTGGCTCTGCCATCTCGACGATCTCGCCCTCTGCGTCGACCCTTCTCATGCCGTCGCGCAGATCGTGTATGTTCATACGAATAGATGGTCGCCGGGAAGCATTATTTAACAATGTAGCGCGTGGATAACCAAAAATTCCGTCCAGTGTTAAGTAGCCTGCCGCTCCATAGGAACGTGACGGCTGACGAGAGGGCGGAGAAGAACATCGCGAGGTTCCTCAGAGAGGTGGGGCCCTCGAAGGCTGTCGAGAGGTTCCTCTCCGGCTACGGGAGGGTGAGGACGAGGTCCGCGTACATCGTGGAGCTGGTGGAGTACAAGAGGTGGCTGGCCAACGAGGGTGTAACCCTGCCGTGGGACGAGCTCCCGGTCGATAACCTGAGGCTCGTCTACGGGAGCGGGCCGATGGCTCTCTGATTTTCACAACTGTTTTTAGAAGATATTATGTAAATACGAAAGTTTACAACTTCCAGGAACCCTCTAGCCAAACGCCTTGCGACCGAAACTAGGTGGCAGGTTCGGGCTCTTTGGAGTAGCTTTGATGGTATTGGCGATTAGTCTGACTGTTCCCGTTTCGGCTGCCAAGTCGCCAGTTATTTCCTCCTCGACAGGTGGCACCAAGTGCTTTGTCGTGGTTCCGAGCGGGAGTCTAATCTTGAGCCAAAGTCAAACAACGATCGTCGTAAGATTCGTCAATGGCAGCACAGTAGTCTATTCTTCATCGCCGAACCGTTCCACGACGACCCGTGCTTGCACTGCCACAGAAGGTCAAGCTCCGACCATAAACGGTTGGATAGAGGATGCGTCCAACTCTGTAAGTTCTTCATACACCTATATGACGGATCAATCGCCGGTGCCTTTGGCACCGTCGAGTGGGAGCGGAGCGTACGGTGGTCCATTCACTTACCTGTTTAATGGGATACAGAATTCAGCTCCTATCATCTATCAGCCGGTGTTGGCGTATGGTTGCGAGACCGGGAACTTCCTTTACTGCAGCATGGGCGGTGCGTATTGGTGGATATCTGCGGAGTCATGCAACACTTCGTGTACGTCAACTACTCCAATAAAGGTAAGCGTCGGCGACTCTATCACTGGAACTGTTGTTTCAGACTCAACATATTGCTCTCCGAACGTTGCTTACGACATCACAATTGACGACACAACCAGCGGCCACAGTGCGACATTGAAAAGCTGCGCTTCGGCAGGATATGGCGCCCTGGGCGTTCCAGCCGCACTGGAAGCTTACAACATTGGTTCCTGTAGTAATTTACCGAACGAGGGCGGCGGGATGACATTTGGTAGCATTTCATCAACCCCCACACAATCACACGCTTGGACGATTAATATCAACACAGTATCGCCTTCGTGCAGCTACGGCATGTCGAGTTCAGCGGGTTCTGTAACTCTCTTCTTCACTTGAGTAGAGTTAACTTAAATCAGAGATGTCCGAAGATTAAACCAACAGGAGCAAACTTCACATGAGGACCTTGTCGTGGATTCTCTTGGTCTCCACTGTGGTCCTAGCTCTCCTCCCGATCCCGTTCCTCGAGTATGGGTTCTGCAACCCCGGCATTGGGGGGTGTTCGACGCGTCTCGTGTTTGGATCCCTAACACCGCTTGTCTTCGTCCCAGCAGTCGCTGTGTTATTTTTGCTGATAATCAGCATCAGGAAGAACTCCCACGGTGACCCAAAGCAAGCGGACCAGACGCCAAGCGTCTGACGGGTTCACGGTGTAGCTCTGCGACTCTCGCACTTCGTGGTCACCTCGCGGCTCTCTCGTTGGTCTTTCAGCCGGGTCTATGCTGATAGCATGGCAATGTGGTAGCATGGCAAGCCAGCTTCACAGGAGGCGGTTCTTCTCGAAGCGGTCTATCAGTTGAAGCGCTACCTGCCAGTTCCTTTGGTGTCCTTCAGTACCTTGCGAAAGGTGAGGATTGCGGCGACCACACCGATTGTGTAACTCGTCAAGTGCACGTGAAGCACCGTCCAGGTGATCGTCCCCCCTCCCATCCCAGAGGACGCGTAAAGGTCGAGGACGACGAACAAGCCAAGGAGAAGCACGTAACTGGGGAGAAAAGTCTCCTCAGTTACTTTCCCCTTATCATCTCGGCGGCTCCAAACAGAGATGCTCTCAGGCTTGCGATGCCGAACATAATGAATACAGCAGAACGATGGTACGATGCCGCCATGCCTCTGGGCCTTCTCGAAGTACTGGCGGGCAATCCTGTCGCCCTGAGCGTCTATCAACGCTATGCCGACTCTCGCTAAACTCTAAAATATCGAGGCCATCTTTACGATCCATTGGCCAGCGCCAGCAGGTTCTTTCGCCACTGCCCCTCCTGTGGCAAGAGGTTTTCGATAAAGCTAGTCGACAAGAAACTCGAATCGGAGACGAAGGAAAGGGCGGTATCTGAAGTGCCTCGCGGGCATCTGCAGAGCGGGGGAAGCTTTGGAGAAATCGTGCCAATGACAGTGTTGGATACAGCTGTAACTGCAATAGTCGACACGAAGGAGTTTGGATATTCGTATCGTTGCAAGCATTGCGGTCACGAGTGGACAGAGATCCACAAACAAACAACTGTGAACTAGATGCGATAGTTCTCGGCTACGAGCGTGGGTGCAAACATGTTTCTACTGAAAGTGGATGCTTTTGGGACGCATCGAGGCCTTATCAGCACCTACGGCACGTAAGCTTGGATGTACTCCAGGCAGATGCACCCTGGAGAATAAGAATCGCACTTGGTGCTGGACGACCCGGGACTCCAAACGCTTTCATTTGTGGATGTCCCTCCGGACACTTGCGGGTAGGCGTGGCTGCCCAGCGTGTTTGTACTGAAGTCAGTACTCATTTGGGTGTAGCAAGTACCACCAGTGGTCAGCTCAGACCCGTATTCGACACTATAGCTGGCCCCTAGCGAGTAGATGTGGCCGCAGTCGTGGACCCCCGTACCGGAGCAGTCGCCGGGGAGCTCGGGCCACGGGTGGGCGAGATGCTGCTCATGAGGGTCGGCGACGTCTCCTTCGACGACTTCGGCGCCAGGCTTATGGTCAGGAAAGGGAAGACAGGGCCGAGGACCCTGAGGCTGATTTCCTCAGTCGCTTACCTGGCCGAGCACGTATCCACCCACCCCTACAGGGACAAAGATCCCCAGGCGCCCATGTGGCTGACGACCTCGCTCAACCACCTCAACCAGCCGCTCAGCTGGGTCGCCGCGGACCGCAGGCGGGGTTCTCGCCCGACGTCACGATCAGTGTAGGAACGTCCGGCTTCACAATCGTCAGCCCCCAGATCGTCAACACCGGAGGCATCCCCTTCACGTCGGTCACACTTTCTATAACAGGCGGCTCGTCTCAAATTCAGATCACGTACTCGTCCCTGATTTCCGCCGGTGGAGGGACAGCAATGATCACAGTAAGAGGCACTTCAGGCGGTCCATACACTGCAGTTACTTCTAGTACGGTGGTATCGGGTAACCCTGCTGTCTCAGCGGGAACTTATTCCGCCATTGTGTCGACGGCGCATTCGAAAGTGGTGGGTCATACAGCCAAGCATTTTCAGTAGAAGCAGTTCCGTGACAGTATTGAGCAAACGGCGAAACAACACAATTCACCCTTTGGAGATTGCTAAGGGCTGCTTCGCGAAGGTGAGTTCTCGGCTTCGTCAAAGCTCTTCAGAAGTCCAAGCAAAGAGGTACCCAACGGTGTGAGTTGGTACATCCTGACATTCCCGTAGGCGACATTCTCCTGAACGAGCCTATGTTCGAGCATTATCTTGATATGCCGGTCAACAGCCTTCCATTCGATTCGTGTTTTCTTAGCAAGTTGGAGCCGATCCGCCGGTTCGCTTAATGCTTCGAGCAACTTCGTTCTTGTTCCCGCGCCCCTCATCCTCGTGAAAAGGTCGAAGACATTGCGGTCAAGACCTAGTGTATTCCATCTCGCGCTGTTTCTCCCCCTCCACACCCATAGAGCGCCGAATCCGAGCCAGCAACTACTGGCAAGCGGGATGGAATAGGTTCCTACAAGGAAAAGCGTGTATTGTGTAAGAGTGGGCCCTGGTTGGCCTGATTTGCTCGTGACAGTGCATGTCTTATAGATTTGGCAGCCGGGACCTAGCAAGTTGGGTACCAAGTAATAGATTCCCCCAGTGATTGTCACGAACACTCCGAACGAGAGCATGACCACGAGCGCGACATTGATTCTCGACGCCTTCATTTTGAAATCCTTTTGCAGTCTGTGCGAATAAGGCAACATTCACACAAAACAAGATTTGGTCGCTTTCTGTCGCTCAAGTGAGTAAAGCTACAAATGCTCAATTTTCTTCTCCAGATGTAATAAGCATTTGTCCCAGTTGTGGGACAAATGTAGTTATGGTTGTAGTCCTGAAAACCCAGAACGAAAATGGACCGTCTAAAGGGAAGGAGGGCTGCCCTTGGGGTGGCACTCTTACTGACTGTGCTTGTTTCGGTGGTTGTAATTCAAGCGTACTATTCTCCAACTGGTGGGGCACTGGTAAGATCAGGGGCTGTCTCAGTCACTCAGCCTCGAATTGCTTTTGGATACAACGGCCAGAGCGGATATCAATTCGCCCTGGACAATTCATCGACACAGACCTGGTATCAATCCTATCCTGTCAATGTATCAGGGTCGGTGGGGGGAACATATGCAATTCTTCTAATCAACGCTTCTGACCTGAAGTCTTCTCTAATAGTCTCGTTGTTCGACGATGGCAATCTCTTGGCGTCGAAATCAATTCAAATTTCCAGTCTGGTAGATACGAGGGTCCCGCTTTCGGAACTTGACCAAGTCGCATTGGTGTCTTTACCCGTGCTTGAAACACATATGTCCGAGGGTGGAACTGCGACAGTAGCAATTCAGGCTGATGGACCAATATTCATCGCTACGTTCCATGGAGAGAGTGCAGCTGATGCCCGTGCAGCAACAGGTGGAGTCACGAAATCCCTTCCGCCAAGATCATCAGTACTTGGCTTCTCAATTCTTGCGTACGCGGTGGTTATTCAGTGAACAAGCTATTTGCAGTTATCGCCGTGGCGATGCTCCTCTTGCCGCTGGAATCTGCAGTATTTGCGCAGCCTACTGGCTCAGGTAATGCTAACTACTTCCTATACAAAGCTGCAACGACCTCATTTCAGCTCAAGAGAACGTAACGAGAGCATTCACCGCTCATGGAAGTGACGGTACCGGCGACTACAGTTGGCAGGTCAACGTTTACACCAACGATTCCAACCTCGCCTTCCAGCAAGTGCTAGAAGTGCAATCCTACAAGGTGGCATCTAGTTACGGGTACTTCTTCCTTGAGAACTTGGTCAACGGGGGCTACTCTGGGCAGACTCTCTACCCAACATCAACGTTGTACCCAGATACAACATCCCTGAGCATCAACGCATATGCCGACGAGGTCTTGACGGGTAATCCATCCACATCAGGGCTTCAGACCTTCTATTGGGAAGTTTATTCCAACGGAGTCTATCAGACGACCTACTCCATAACTACGAGCTATTATGGCAACGAGGTAGAGCAAGGCATCCAGTCAATCCTCGTGGGCGACTACAATGGCCACTCCGCCAACTTTTCAGGAGGAGCAGGCTATTTCTACTACACCGGTTCGTCTACGATGTACACTGCAGGGGATGGTTCGGGAAATGGTTGCTCAGGGAATAACTGGTGGTCGGTTGAGAATTCAAACGTGACCTACGGATCTTTGACAAACTGCCAACAGGTCGCCTCGAACGGGCCGCCTGGCTATTATGAGTGCACTCAATCATACACTGCCTGATTCTCCATTGGACTATGGGCGCGACTTCGGAATTACGAGGATTCCACGTGGAGCCTCGCCGGGCAATGTTCTTCGACAGACCTATGTAGCTCCGGTGTCATGATTCATGGCAAGGCCGACAAAAAAGGCAGCTATGACAGTCGCTGTAGCTGTGGTGCTAATTCTCTTCTTCCTTCTAGCTCCCGTCGCATTTTGGCATAACGAGAGTCCTCCGATTGCTGGTGCTTCGGTCCATGTTTCTCAGATTCCTATCTATCGCTCACTTGGATGCGCTACGGTTGGAGTTGGGGACTTGTATGCACCCACATGGTTCGGGCTGAAGATGGGGTGCCGACCTCCCATCTTGGCGAGTTCCGCATCGTGAATGGTCGAGGTTAGTTGGCTTGGCGCCTGTTTCGTCCGAAAGTCAGCAAACGAATTCTGAAGTCTGTCCGAGCCGGACCGGTGTTATAACTCACGCCAGATTCTCCGTCTAATGAGAAACGCTGCCCGCAGAAAGCGGGCTGTCAGCGAAATCGTCGCCGCCCTGCTCCTTCTCGCTATCACGGTGGGTTCACCAGCAGAGGGATGGCCACCGGGACGGCGTACCCGAGCATCTTGTAGAGCCCCACCGACGAGGTTGCCTCTTCTCAGCGCGGTTGTCTGCATGTCCGAACCGAAGCCGGAAGTCTCGTTGACCCACTTTCTCGCAGAGGGCTCTGGAAGAATTGGCGGCCTCCAGCCAGGTCCAGCTCAGCGAACGCCAGCATGAGCATCAGCATACCGTCTGGCATCACGGACTGGACTAGCCGATGGGCCACCTCATAGAGGGTATTGCCCAAAGCCAGATTCAACGGGTCTGTGAAGGTTGTCGACGATACCCATCCCTGCAGATTCATGGTGTCGCTGATGCAGACAGTGGCATGACAGGGGGTCGCCACAACTGGGGCAGTTGGTGGTTGGCTAACAAGCGGCGGGGGATAGAACGTCGTGACCTGGCCAGTCTGAAGGCAGTAGAAAGCAACAAGAGCGATGATGACTGCCAATGCCGCTAGCCCAGCCTTTCTCATTTCTCGACTTTTGGCCCTCAATCGTATAATAGGATTCAGGAGGCAGGCGCCTAGAGAAGTGGCGTCGTCGGCCAGTGAGCGCCATGGGTTTTGTTATATATAAGCCACATTTAACATTGAAGCGCGAGCAGCGCCTCCGGAAACCGTTTAATGAGAAAGAGTTAGGCTGCACCACCCGTTGGCAGCAGGTCCCGCAGAAGCCGGTCTCCTCATCCTGGCGTTCGCCGCGCCTTTCCTCCTCCTCATAGCTCTGTTCCCATCCTATCTCAGAGCACTCACCAGGCTGGGGCGGGTGGCCGACGACGCCCACAAGAGCCCCCCGACCAAGGTCCCCATGCCCGCCGGGCCCCTGCTCTTCGCCGGCCTGGCGGTCGGCGAGTTGGCCGTGGCCATCGGGTTCCGGACCTTCGTCCCGGTGGCGGTGGCGGCCGGGGCCGGAGTGGCCTTCGTCGTCGGGCTCGTCGACGACCTCTATGTCCTAGGGGGGAAGACAAAGCCGGCTCTGCTCCTCCTCGCGGGCATAGCCTTCGTCTCCGTGTCCTTCCTGCAGCCCACGCTCTACCGGGCAGATATCTTCTTCCCATTCCTGGGGGACACCGCTCCTCATTTCATCATCTATACCGTCCTTGCCGTGGTCGCCTTCCCTGTGGTCGCCAACGCGTTCAACATGATGGACGCGTTCAACGGCGAGATATCTTGGTTCACCCTGCTCACTTCGTTAGCCCTGCTGGTCGGGGTCACGCTCCGCGTCCTGTTCCAGAGCGGCTCGTCGCCGTCCAGGGTCGCTTCTTCTCTCCCTCTGGTGGCGGTCGCGGCTGCGTTCCTGGCCTACAACCGTTACCCTTCAAAGGCCTTCGATGGGGACAGCGGCAGCCTCATGTTCGGGGCCGCCTTCGCAGGCCTCGCCGTAGTTGGAGGGGTCGAGATAGCGGCAATGATAGCCATCGTCCCTGCCATCCTGAACTCCTTCTATACACTCTCCAGCGTCAAAGGGTTCGTCGAAAGGAGGAAGATGACGTCCAGGCCGACTTACATCGGCGACGACGGCCTCCTCCACGCTTCGATGGATAGAGACGCGCCGAACACCCTGGTCAGGCTCGTCCTCCTGACGTCTCCTATGTCTGAACGCGAGCTGGTGGCGAACATAGTTGCCCTGACAGCGGTTGCCTGCGTCTTCTCTGTTGTCATCTCTCTAATGACCTGGGTGATCTAGGTTGAGACTCCTCCCTCTCTTCATAATCGAGCTCGTAGCTTTCCTGCTCATAATCCTGGAGACCTACGTCTTCTTCATATTCGTCGTCCCACTGGGGCCTATCCCACACTCCATTACTGACTATACGGCCCTAGCCCTACTCAAGATGTTTCTCATCCTAGTGTTGGGCGCCCTCTGGTTCGTCGTCCTAGACGGCCTGACAAGCTTCTACGTGCGGACGAGGGTCAGGACCGCTCCCAGGCGCCCATCTTAGCATCGAACTCCTCCCTGCTGTAGACGACCCTGGCGGGGACTCCCATCACGACCTTCCCCGCCGGGACGTCCCTCGTCACCACCGCTCCCATTGCGACTACCGCGCGCCTCCCCACCGTGACCCCGGCCTTTATGACCGCCCTCGCGCCGATGACAGCTCCATCTTCTATCGTGACGCCGACCATCTTCTTGCTCGGGGGGTACGGGTCGTTGGTCAGAACCGCCGCAGGGCCTATGAAGACCTTCCTGCCTATCCTGGACTTGGGGGGGATGTACGCGCTCCCTTCGATCATGGTCCCGCTCCCCACCTTCACGTCGTAGTCGACGTGGGCCAGCGAGCCGATCTTTACGTCGTCCCCTATCTCACTCTTAGATCCTACGTAGGCGAAGTGCCACACGCGCACGTTCTTCCCGAGCTTCGCGTCCGGCGCGATGAAGTTGACTACAGCCATCCTCTTACCCGAGATAGATGGGCGCCCCCGACGCGCTCGACGCCAGAACCGCTTCAGCAACCCTGAGCACGTTCAGCCCGTCCTTCCCCGTGACCAGAGGCTGCCTCCCCTCATCGATCGCTGAGACGAACTCCTTCAGCTCGAGGGTGAGGGGCTCCTGCACCGGCCTCGTCGGGATTGTGGTCGCATCGCCCTCGTGGATACTGGTCTGCTGCGTCACGAAGTCGACGTCTACCACCCCCCCGGAGAATACCGCGCTCAGAGTCCTCACGCGGTGGGGGGTGATCCAGTTGGTGACGAGGAACGCCGTCCTCTGGCCAGAGAATCCAAGCAGGATGGTGGCGAAGTCTTCGTGTTCCGGGGGGTCCCGCATGGACCCGACCCTCGAGTAGACGACCTTGGGCACCCCACCGAACAGCCAGCAGGCTGTATCGATGTCGTGGACCGACGCATCGTGCACGATGCCCACGTCGCTGATCCCAGCCCCTCTCCTGTTCTCCCTATGGAACTCCAGCAAGATGAGGTCCCCGAGCTTCTTCTCCGATATCATCTGTCTCAGGGCGGTGATGGGCGGGTTGAATCGCTCGATGAAGCCCACCGTCAGGATCTTGTCTGCCTTCTTCGCTGCGTCAATCAGGGTTTCCCCGTCTTTCAGCGTAGTCGAAAGGGGCTTCTCTACGAAGGTGTGGAGCCCCGCTGCCAGCGCCTTTGTGGCGACCTGGAAGTGGGTAGTGGCGGGAGTGCATATCGTGATGCCGTCAAGCCGCTCCCTCTTGAGCATCTCCTCAAGCGAAGGGTACGCGGGGACACGGTACTTCTTGGAAAACGCCCCGGCTCTCTCCATGTCCACGTCGCACACGGCGGCCAGGCACTGGAGCTCGTTCAACACCCTAACGTGGTTCTTCCCCCATCCTCCGGTACCCACGACGGCTATGCGCGCCAACTACCTCCGCCGCCACGAGGAAACAGGATTTAGGGTTATGTCGGCAGCTCTCTCCTCAGGTCTGGGGTCGCCGAGATGAGTGTGGTGTCTTCCCCCCTAAGGATCCTCTTGGCCGACCTCAGATACTCGAAGTCGTCCTTGGAGCATGCGATCACCACGTTGTGCTTGAGCGGGTCGAAGGGCTCCGGCCCGCCTTTCACCCTCCC
Source organism: archaeon (assembly GCA_021800855.1). Classification (GTDB taxonomy): domain Archaea; phylum Thermoproteota; class Nitrososphaeria; order Nitrososphaerales; family Gagatemarchaeaceae; genus UBA183. The sequence goes on from JAJYYP010000022.1 coordinate 17,389, forward strand.
TGCTAGAAGCTCGACATCCGTCACGTAGTCCCTCAGCCTCTGCTGTATGCTCTCGGCTACCTGCAGCCTCTCGCCGCGCATCTCATATCTGTCCAGCGTCCAGATCACTGAGATCTTCGTCCGGCTGGCCTTCAGCTGTTTCTCTTTGAGTGCCTCCCTCGTCTCGTCGACTACGTACCTGACGTAGTTGTCGAAGCTCTTCAAGGCCGCCCCCGCCAGATAAGCAACGGCCTCGCCCGCCTCTTCGCTCGCTTGGATGGCCTTCAGCTCGTAGAGGTATCTTGTGAACTCGTCCAGGTAGACCTCCGAGGGGCCCTGGAGCGAGACCTTCGCCTCTCTGGCTCTCCGTGCCATCTCTATCTCAGTCACCGAGGCGACCGCCGACTTCATCACCGCCTCGGCGTACTCGAGCTCGGCCGAGAACACGTTCTGTGAGCTCGGGGAGAACCCCAGGGCCTGCAGCGGCCCCTTCTCCCTGACGCCGGCGAAGGCGACGACGGCGGGCTTTTGCTCCCTCGGTCTGAGGGGCATGTAGGCATAGGCGAGGGTGGCTCCGACCTGCAGCCCCGTCTGCTTCTCCACCAGCATGATGTTGTCGGAATTCCCTCCGGGGCCTGAAGGGATCGCATTGACCAGGCACACCTCCCTGGGCAGGTACCTCGCAAGGTCCCGCAGCTTGGACCCCGCTTCGATGAGCGTCTCTTCGGACGGCCGCCTCAGCTTCGGGGTGAAGAAGACGACCTGCGCCTCTCCAAGGACCTGCTCAAGAGGCTTGAAGCTGAGAAGAGGCTCTTCTGCCATCACCGCCTGCAGGTCAGGGTTCTTCTTCAGGAGGCTCGGGTCCAGGTCCATGGCCATCTGGAGGGTCTCGTCTATGATGGTGACCTGGGCCTTGTCGACAAGGTCGGCTGCCAGCCTGTACGCTTCGCTTGTGAGCCCGTACATCACGACCTTGATCTTTGGCAAAGGCTCCCATCGCCAAGCAACGGTTTGGTATTATACTTTGAAAGGTCCCCCTTGCATGAAAACAGGCAAACGGATTAGTATGCACCGGTGGGGTCGAGAAACGCGAGTGTCACATGAGAGTCTGGTTCGACGTCTTGACCCCGAAGCAGGTCCTCTTCTTCGGTCCAGTCGTCGCAGAGCTCAGGTCCATGGGGGCGGATGTCATGGTGACTTCGAGGAGATACAGGGAGGTAGGGCCTCTCGCCGACCGGGCGGGCCTGGAGATGACCTTCGTGGGAGAGAGGGGCCGGAAAGGGAGGGAGGACCAGCTCCTCGCAGCTACCAGGAGGCAGGAGGAGATGGTACCGCTGGTGAAGAAGTTCGGGCCGAGCGTAGCGGTCTCCACGGCGTCGGCTGTCTGCGCCAGGGTCGCCTACGGCCTCGGGATCAAGCACGTGGCGGTGAACGACTCTCCCCACTCTGAAGTCGCTGGTCGGCTCTCCCTCCCACTGAGCCATCGTCTCCTCTGCCCCTGGGTCATACCGTACAGCGCCTGGGCACCTTACGGCCTTCGGAGGGACCAGGTCATCGCCTACCGGGCGCTGGACCCCGCAGCATGGCTGAAGAGGCCGCCTGTCCCAGGGCCTGTCCCGAAGCTGGACCTTTCGAAGGACACCGTCACGGTCAGGTTCCAGGAGAGCGACGCGCCATATCTCGCCGGGGCGGACCCTGGCTGGTCTGATAAGGTCCTCACGTTGCTCGTCGACGAGTTCTCTGACGCCAACATAGTGGCGCTGTGCAGGTATGACTACCAGGTCGAAGAGGTGAAGAGGAGATTCGGGTCGCGGGTCACCGTCCCGGAGGAGGTTGTAGGAGGGCACGACCTGCTGGCGGTCACCACTCTCTTCGTCGGGATGGGTGGGACCATGAGCGCGGAGGCGGCTCTGATGGGGGTGCC
>JAJYYP010000070.1 GCA_021800855.1 archaeon
CATGCCGCCGGCTCTGGAACGGGGCGGGGAGCTCACGGCGTGGACCTACGGCCCCGGGGATGTAAGCTCTCGGTCAGGGGGGAAGCGGAGGGTCCGAAGGGGGCCGGGTCTCGGCCTCGCCCGCCCGCTCGCCGTCCGCCGGGGCGCTCACGAGCACCTTGGACCCGGGAGGGAGGCGGGCGAACTGCCCGCCCCCCGTCCTTCCCGTCCTCTTGCGTAGGCGCCCGAGGATCCGCGGAGCGTCGCGGTAGAGGAGGAAGAGGTCGAGCGCGAGGAGCACGGCGAGGGAGGCCACGTTGATCCCCGCGATCCCGAGGAAGGGGAGACCCAGGAGAAGGAGCCCGACTAGTTCGAGTCCAAGCACATCGGCCGGCGGGAACCACGAGAACCCCTCCCGGAGCCGCTCGCCGGCCCGGAGACCCGCCCAGCCCTCCAGCAGCCCCAGGTCGACCGAGAAGACCCCGAGGAGGGCCAGGGTCTCCGGTGAGGGGCCCGCGCCGATCTGGATCTGGGCGATGGCGAGCCCGAGGAAGACCGTTGCCCCAGAGACGGCGCCGAAGGAGAGGCCGAAGACAGGGGCGGTGGGGTCGCTCCCCCCGGCTCCCCCGAAGGTCTTCGTCGAGAAGAAGATCCGTCGGCCGAGGGAGGCGACGAGGACGAAGACGATGGCCCAGACGGCGGCGGTGACCAGGTCCGAGGCTCCGACCGCGCCCGTGAAGAGGAGGAAGACGAGGGCGAGGGGGATGCTCCCGGGAAGGCCGACGGCGAAGCAGAGGAAGACCTTGCGCTCCTCGAAGAGGCTCACATCGACCCGGGGCTCGGTGTACGGGTCGAGGGCGACGAAGAGCAGGGCGATCGTCGGAACAAAGGCCATCGCGGCCACGACGGTGAGGAGGTAGGGAGCTGTCATGGGGGCCGGAGCGGATCAGGCGACCTTCCTTCCCGCGGCCAGGAAGCCCGTGTGGCCGAGCATCTCGGTCTCCGGGCGGGTGCCCCCCTCCCCGACATGGAGTCCCCGCTCGAGGACCTCCTCTGCCCGCACGTCGACGAGCCCCCGGGAACGCATCTCGCGGACTACCCGCTCGAGTTGATTGAAGGTAGGCACGTACGCCGCGAGGTAGCCTCCGACGCGCAGAGAGGGAAGGAGGGGCCCGAGGCCTTCCCAAGGGTCCGGCAGGTCGAGGATCCACGCATCGAGGGCCTCATCCTGCACCCCCTGCCGGACGTCGCCGATCCTGAACTCCACCCGCTCGGAGAAACCGGCGCGCTCCAGGTTCTCGCGGGCGGTGCGCTGGTGGTCTTCCCGAAGGTCATAGGAGACGACCCGACCCGCTGGTCCCACGGCGTGGGCCAGGAAGAGGGTCAGACCTCCGCTCCCGCTCCCCGCCTCGGCGACCCGGCTCCCTGGTCCCACGCCGGTGAGGAACAGGAGGGCGATGGCGTCCTTGGGAGTGATTATCTGGGCGCGTCGCCGCATCTGGGCCGCCAGGTCGGCCAGGGAGGGTCGGAGGAGGACGAACGGCCGGCCCCCGACATCGACAGTGTGTCCCTCGGACTTACCGACGGCCTCCCGTAGGTCCACCACGGCGCGTCCTTCCAATACGACGGGGGCCGTCTGCAAGGTTACGAGGTAGCAGTCGCCCCGGTCATTCCGGAGGAGGACCGGGTCCCCCTCGACGAAAGGTCGACCCATTCCCGGCGAGGCCTTGCTGGGAGAATCGGGTGAGGTCATGCCAACTCACCCCGCCGGTCTGGAGGTGTGTCAAGGGAGGGGGGGGTCGCAGCACCGATTTTCCAGCCCCGAGCGCGGAGGAACGCCTCGGCCGAGCAGAGAGCGACGATGGTGTGCCCGTCCAAGAAGTCCCCACCTCTCGACCGTCCGTACGCCTTCTGGATGGGAAGGGTTTGTAGCTCGAGCCACTCCTCGGGATCCGGGGACGGAGGACCGGAGCGCAAGTCCTCGGCCACGAAGACATGCCCCCGGTATGTCCCCCAGTGTGAATTGGGGTAGTACCTCCCGAGGGCGGAGAGCTGGCCGGCCCGGTAACCGGTCTCTTCTGTGAGCTCGCGCCGGAGCGCGGTTCGTGGGGACTCACCCGGCTCGATCAATCCGCCCGGCCACTCGAGCAGATGAAGGTCGGGAACAGGGTGCCGGTTTCGGACCAACGCGATCCGACCCCCTGGGGTGACCGGGACGACGATAGCAAACGAAGGCGCATCCATCATCACCTTCCCGTGTCGTTCTCCCTCGGGTGATCTCCACGGGCCTTCCACGGGGTCGAATCGTCCCGCTCGGATGAGTGTCCTGGACAACGAGGAGGACTTACTGGGCACAGCCAGCGGACCGTTCACCCCCAGATAACCCTGGACCGGCGGGGTGCCTGGTTTTCCGGGCCCGCGCGCTTATAAGACCCCTCCTCTCTGCCCGCTGGGCTTGGGCGAAGGGTGCGGGCATAGTATAGCCTGGTTAGAACGGTGGCTTGCCAAGCCATCGACGCGGGTTCAAATCCCGCTGCCCGCACTACTCAGAGTTCTCCGGATGGAAGGGAGACGACGAAACGACTGATAGCAACGAATGCACTCTGGAGCTCGATTGAACCGTCGGGACGGGCTAAGGTTAGAAGCGGCCCCTGTTGATTGTCAGATGAAGTTCGTGACCGCGCGCGCTATCTGGGAGAATATCAAGCAGCTCTACTACTTCGGCCATCTGAGGGAGCAGTCCCCGATCCTGTACCGCACCCACCGGAAAGAGCGCCGAACCAAAAACCAGTGATTCTTCAATGAACGAACCTACCAACAGGAATCGTAGAGCATGAGCGCCGATTTTAGGACATATAGCTGGGAGCAGCGATACATCGTTCAACGGCTGCCCCTTGCCCTCCGGGGCCTCATCACTGGTCTCATAAATTCTCGCCCCAGTGATCACCCCGCAGACTACTACGGCGCACTAGCCAAAAGCTTAACACGAGCGCTACTTTTTCATAAAATTGTTAACCCTTCAACATTTCTGCGTAATGAAGTTTGGGTAAGGTATAAAAAAATACACTACATAGTAACAAATGAAACAATCTGGTCATACTTCCAAAATACATTCGAACCCAAAACTTCACACGCCCTCTGTGACACAAAAGGGACGATCGCCATAGATGTAGGAGCAAACTGCGGACAGTACAGTCTTCCACTCTCTAAAAAGTTTACCAAGGTGATAGCTATTGAGCCAAATCCTATCGCACTTGATGTTTTAAAACGAAATGTAGCTAAGAATATAGCGAGTAATGTCGAAATTAGACCGATCGCCATCCTGCCGCAAGAAGGACTTGCGCTCCTCCGAAGGGGGGCGTTTCTTAGCACCTGGGGAGTCGAAGCCAAGGGTGAAGTGGCAGTGACTGTGGATGGCAAATCCCTTGATCAAATACTCGAAAAGTTCCGCGCCATCGATCTCCTCAAGTTGGACGTCGAAGGTATCGAGCATAGCATTCTTCTTGGCTCTAGACTACTAAACAGAGTTTCAGTTCTCTGCTTCTCATTACCCCCTCCGGAGGTCCGGTCGAACGTGACACCACTCTTGATCAGACACCTTATATCGTTAGGGTTCGACCGTATCGGAATTCCTGAAGCTGAGGGGGACTCAGGGGAGAATGCTTTTGCGATGTCAACTTGTCGCCAAAGTGATGGTGTTATACTAAGTTATAATTATTTTAAAGGCTATTCATGGTATTAACGCCGGCGGTATACCAGGAGAATTAGGAGTTGGAAGTTGGATTCAAGGTTTGGGAATCTGTCGAAGTGGGGGGGCCGGTTGCTCAATGAGTTGGCCTCACAGTCTTCAGCTTACTTCCTGGCCTCACTCCCCAACCTTGAACCGCAGACCCATTCGTTCTTCGAAGTGCTGGACAAGATGCAACAGGCGGAGGTCACCTGCTCATTCCACCCGAACTAGCTGAGAGGGCGCGAGCCACGATCCTGCTTCATTCCGACTCCTCTGAAAGCGAAGATCCCAATCGTCGGCTCACGACCTGAACAGCGCACCGGCACAGCACCTACGTCGTTCCCCTCCGCGCAGCAATCCCCCTGCCTGCCCCTTTCCCGATAGGGATTCCTCGCCGGGTACGTTCCATGTTCCGATCCGGTCAAATGCTCGTAGGGGTTATGCTACACCTACCTGGCGGTCAAGCACCACCGGGGCAGCGGCCGTTGCTACTTCGAGGAATGGCGCCCCTACCGTCAGAAGGGGAAGGTCATCAGCGAGTATGTCCGCTATCTCGGGCCCTGCCAGGAGCATGGTGAAAGATCCCGCTCCGCCGTCCTGGACCGCACCATCCACAGCTCTTCCTCTCAGGCCGGGGCCGTCCGACTCCTCCGTGGCTCGCGGGAACTCTTACCCTTCCCTCCACGATCGACAAGATGTGTGGCCGGGATTCCGAGGATCCGGGCCCCTCGGCAGGACGTTTC
>JAJYYP010000071.1 GCA_021800855.1 archaeon
AGAGGCCCCAGGTGCAGACCTAGCGAGGCGAAAACAATGCTCGCACCGGTCAGGGCCACCATGCCGAGTCGGATTTTCTCGTCGAGGGTCATTGCGGCAGCCATAGAGTCCCCGAATGATATAAACCTGGGCAATCCAATTGACACATCATATAGGCACCCATGCGTTTTCTAATGCTTATAATAACCCGTTCCCCATATCTTTGGCTCCGTCCTACGTCAAGAACGCAGTTAGGGCCAGAATAGCGAAGATTGCGAGCTGCCCGAGGAGCGCCCACCTCAGTATCACTATGCCTTCGTATGCGAGCTCCCCTCTCGCGTGGCTAGTTGAGGCCATCCTGTAAAGGACCCCGAAGACTGAGAGGAGCGCCCCCGCGAAGACGGCTATCGCGACGAGGGCGCTTGAGTTCAATCCGACCCCCCTAGTAGACGGCCAGGTGCGCCATGACAAGGATGATGAGGACCTGGAACACAGCCTGGCTGCCCGCCAGCCTGACGTTGCGCATCGTCAGCCTCGATATGAGCGCTGGGTCGGGCTTCACCTTCGCGAGCTCCAGGAATATCCTGACCCCGTTGGGGAGGAAGACGCCGAACCCCTGGACCGTGAGCACCACCACTATCCCCCCGGCGGCGAGTATCCACGGGTCCCCCAGGTTGAACTTCCCCATCTCCTGGGCGAGGTATATCCCTGAGGTGATCGCCACCGCGGCCAACGAAGGGATGATGAAGAACGTCGTCGGCGTGAGCCTCTTCGAGATCTCGACCCTCGCAGGTATCTCAAGCGACCTCATGACCCTGGAGAGGACGACCCCCGTGTAGATGTCGAAGCCTGTCCAGCTGGCCCCCGTCAGGACGTGGACGTAGTCGACGACATAGAGGCTCCGCACTGCGAGCCCCACCACGAGTGCGACGGGCGGGACCACGCCTATCGCGAAGCTCCACTTCAGAAGCCCCTTGGTAAAGCGCGGCAACCCCGTGGGTCTCTCGACGATAGGCGACTGTGTCAGGGCAGCTCCTGCGCGGTGCGAGAATATAGCCATGCCGTCAGGGCCGGGGGCGGTCACTGGCGCATGAGGGCCGCGCCCCACTCGCAGCGACCAGTCCAGTTGCCTGGGTTCCGAAGGAGACGCGGGTGGGGTCGGACAAGTACGGGGCGCGGCATCAGAGCAAGGCAGGGAGATAGGCGACGACCCCTACGAGCAGCTGCAGCCCGATCGCCCTCTTGACTGACACCCCCTCCTTCGCTGCCATCTGCAGCGCGAGGAGGTTGGCGAAGGAGGCTACGGGGCCCAGGTTCCCTGCCAGCCCTGCTTCGACTGCGAGCTTCGGCGCGAGGTGCGCAGAGACGCCTGTCGTGTTGACCAGGAGCTGCGTCACAGGGACGTTGCTTATCACGTTGGAGAGGATCCCGACGAACGCCCCGGAGTAGGGCTCCTCTCCCAAGGCCGCCGGTGCGACGTATGGGGAGATGTACCCCGAGAGGAAGTAGACTGCCACCGTGACGGAGCTGATGAACGCGTAGAGGACGAGGAGGGACCTCAGGTCGAACTCCTTCCACAGGGCACGGGGGCGGCGCCCTGTGACGGCGAACCCTCCAAGGAACCCCGCGGCCAGTGGGACATAGCTCGGGAAGCCGTAGAGGTCGGCTAGGAGGACGGCGACGGTCACGTACCCCAGGTAGACCGCAGGGGTAGGGGCGCCCGGAGATGGGGTCTGGTCCCTGCGCCTCCCGAAACGCCACGCCAGGGGGACGAGCGCGACCGACGCTATCGCTGCCGAGGCGAAGACAGGCCTCCACGTCCCCTCCACGAAACCGAGGAACCCTATCCCCGAGGAAGTCCAGAGAATGATGTTCTGCGGGTTCCCTATCGGTGTCAGCGAGCTCGAAATGTTGGTGAAGGTCACCTCTGCGACGATCAGGGGGACTGGGTCGAACCCATGGAGCTTTGAGTACTTGATCAGGGCCGGGGTCAGGATGAGGACGAGGACGTCGTTGAGGATGAACGGGGAGACGACGAATGTGACGAGCGAGACGGCGAAGAGGATCCCCACCTTGGGCTCGACGGAGGCCAGGACCCTGCGGAGGAAGGAGTAGCCGTCCATGGCTCGGAACTGGGCCGCGATGCCGAAGAAGAGCGCCAGGGAGATGTAGATCGAAAGGTCGAAGGGACCGACGGTTAGGCCGCTCAAGAGATGGGTGGGGTCGGGGATCAGGCCGTCCTAATAAGCCGTAGAGAGCCGCCTTGTCCACTTCCCGGCTTGCGGCTCCGCCCCTCGTTTGTTCAGCGTCCGCTGTCCACGTCAGTTGGTGGGACGCCGCGCAGGCGCAGGCCGCTTCAGGCTAGGCGCAGACATCGGCGCGCGGTGGCAGGACGGCCATCTGGCAGCCGAACCCCGACCTTCGCGCCCCTGGTCGTGTCATCCTCCCCTCCATCTTGGTGTCGGGAGGGACCCAGTAATCGGGCCTGTGGGGGGTGCCGCACGCGCGGTCCGGGGGCACTCAGACAAACAGTCCTGTTTTTTAGTTCACGCGACTGGGGACCCCTGTGGACGTCGAACCGGTTTCCAGGGGGAAGGCCCCCTCCCGGAGGGTGCTGCTCGCGCTGATCGCGGGGGCAGCCGTGACCCTCTCCCTCCTCACCGCGGCCGTCCTCCTCCATGCGTACACCGGGATTCCGGCGCTCGTCGTCTCCGCCGAGGCGCTCGCGGCGCTCCTCGGGGTGCTGTCCGCGGCGTCGATAGCTTACGGGATCTACTTCTCCTGGCGCAGCTACCCACGGCATAGGCGGACGATAGTCTTCGTAGTCGCGATAACGCTGGCGACGCTCGCAGCTCACGCATACATCATTAACACCCCTCCCGCGGCCGAGACAGGGGCTGTGAGCGGGGCCCCAGGGGCCACCTTCGGGAACAGCAAGGTATCTGTGACCAGCTCTGTGGTCGGGCAACACCTCGAGGTCACCGTCCAAGCCGAGCCCGGAGGGAACGCCATTGCGAACCTCACCCTATTAGGCAACGGGGCCCCCATTGCCGCCGGGGGATTCTCGCCTCCGCCCACCTACGCGTCTCCCCTCCAGCCCAACATGTCTACTTCGGGGTACTGGACCGTCCCCAGTGGGGAGAACCTCACCCGGCTGACCGTCGACTACACCCCCCTGGTCTGCTACGACACCTCTGACCAGGTCTACGGCTGCATCATGGACGAGGTGTACTACGTCCCCGCGTCCCAGCACCTCCTCGCCGGGGACCAGTGCCAGGTGGGGGCCCCGTCTGACACAGGGGCGTACTGCAACCCTGAGCACCCGCCCCTCACAAAGGCGTTGATGGCGGCAGGGATGGCGGTCCTCGGCGAGTACGATGCCGCAGGTTGGAGGCTGATGCCGGCGGTCCTCGGCTCGTTCTGCATCCCCCTCCTCTTCGGGACGGCCTGGGAGGTCTCGGGGAGCAAGAAGGTGGCCTACCTCTCAGCCGTCTTCCTCTCGTTGGACGTGATGTTCTTCACCCAGTCGAGCGCCGGGGTCCTGGACGTCCCGCCGGTGTTCTTCGGTCTGCTCGCCTTCCTCCTTTACTTCAAGGGGGTCCGCTGGTGGAAGGCGGACAAGTACGTCGTCGCCGGGGCGGTCATGGGGCTGGCGGGGCTTGCCAAGGAGACGGCAGTGTTCGCCGTGGCCGCCCTGGCCACCTACATTCTCTTCTTCGAAGAGGGGACCCGGCTCGGGCGCGTCTACCACGCCCTGAAGGTGGTGATGGCTGTCGGGGTGGTCTTCGCGGTCGGGATGCAGGCCTTCGACTCCGCGCTTGCGAGCTCCGCATTCCCGACCTTCGTCTCCCAGGTGCAGTACATCATAAGCTATGGGACCTCACTGGTGGCCCACCAGCTGGCGTGCCAGCCCACAACGGGGTACTGGTGCATGTTCGCCAACGACCCCGGAGGCCCCCCCATCCTTCCGTTCGACTGGCTCCTCTACTACAGCCCCGTCGCGTACTACCTCGTCACGGTCACGGTCAACCCGGGGAACCTCACCTATGTCTCCGTGGGGTACTATGGGGTGACCAACCTCCTGGTCACCTGGGCCACCTTCATCTGGGTCCCACTGATGTCCTACGCCCTCTATCAAGAGCGCAGGAGGAGAAGCCGGTCTCCCGGAGACCCAGTCGAAGCGGCGTCCCCGCAGGCGCCCGCAGGGCCTGCCATCTCTGGGGAAGGGAGGCTATCCGCTTTCACACTGACCCTCTTCGGGTGGAGCTACCTCCCGTATCTGTTCCTCTTCCTCGACGGGAGGGTGACGTACCCATTCTACATCATACCTGCGATACCGGCGATGGCTATGGGGACGGCGTACTGGGTGTCGAGGAACTGGTTCCCGAAGTGGCTTGCAGCGCTGTACATCGCCATGG
>JAJYYP010000072.1 GCA_021800855.1 archaeon
GACACGACCAGGGAGAAGGCCTGGACGTAAGGGTACCCCCGCGCGAGATAGGCCCCGGGGACCTTCCTCTTCCTCGTCACAGCGACCTCCACCCCGGAGAGCATGTAGGAGAATATCACCCCGAAGTTGGCCACGAGTGCGATCGTCTCCACGTTCCCGAGCGCGAGGGATGCGAGCATCACCGTCGCTATCACCGCCGTCGGGACCTTGGACCCCTTCCCGAGGTACGAAGGGAGGAGCCCGTCCTCCCCCATCTGCTTCGTCGTCCTCGACCCCGCGATTATGAGGGAGAGCGTGACCGTCAAGGTGGCAGTCAGGGCCGCCACGCTCACCACGGCGGATATCGGCCCGGGCGCCCTCACCGCGGACAGGGCGAGCGAGACGGGGTTCGAGGCGGTGCCGTACTTCGACCAGTTCATGGCGAAGAGCATGGAGAAGACGACCAGGACGTAGAGGACGGTGCTCGTCACGAGGGAGGTGATGATGGCCCTGGGGACCTGCTTCGCGCCGTCCTCCACGTCCGGGGTGAGAGTCGCGATTGTGTTGAACCCAGAGTAAGCGAAGAAGGCGAGGGACGCAGCCTGGAGGACGCCGAGCGATCCGAGCGGGAAGAGGGGGGCGAAGTTGGACGGGGAGTACCTCCCGAAGAAGAGGACGGCGGCGACGGTCAGCCCCAGGCCGAAGACGGTGAAAGCGACGAGCCACTTCTCGAACTCGGAGGCTATCTTGATCCCCCTGACCTCGACGTAGGAGAGGACGAGCACGAGCGCCGCGGCGAGCGGGTAGTACCACGAACCAGGCAGCCCGAACCCTGTCAGGTACTCGGCGAAGCCGAGGGCGACGGCCCCGCCGCTCACAGCGTAGGATATCAGCCTGAACCACCCCACGAGGAAGCCGACGGTGTCCCCCAGGGTGGCCCGGGCGAAGCTGTACACCCCGCCCTCCACGTCCGGGAGCTTGGAGGAGAGCTCGGCGCTGTTCAGCCCCACGGTGATCGCCAGTACGGCCGTGATGGCGAACGCGACCAGCGCCGCGGGTCCAGCCTCGTTGATGGCCGAGCCTGCCATGACGAATATCCCAGCTCCGACTATGTTCCCCAGCCCCACCGCCGTTGCTTCCCAGAAGCTCAGCCGTCTTCTAGCCAACCACTATCTCTCCTCAACCATCTTCCTTGCGCGCGTGGTCGTTCCTCCCTCTCTTTATTCGCAGCCTTCACCGTCGACCAGGCGAGCTAGGGTCTTCGCGAAAGAAGCGGTCCTTTGCCTCTTTCGAAACACCGCAAACATGTGCTGAGAAGGGTTATGAGGACGCCCGCCTGAGGGCGAGGCTGGTCACTGTTGCCCGCTTCGTCGCTTGAAGATGCGAACCCGACCAGAGACAGGACGGACGGGGCGGTGGGATCCGTCTGGGCTAGGCTGTCCAGCCGTTCGAAGAAGGGTGTCTACCTCCTCCTAATCGCGTCTCTAGGCCTCTTTACGGCTGTGGTTGGCTACATCGAGTACGTCAGCTCGGTTACTGGCTCGGAGGCGTTCTTGGCGACGTTCGCGCCGTTCGTGTTGAGCCTCCTTCTTATGGGGTCCATGTCCATCTTTCTCTCCGTGTACATGTCGACGAGGCAAGGAGCCACGCGCTCCGACCTCTTGGGGAGCTTCTGGATGCTGCTCCTCCTGCCAATGTCAATCGCGCTCTACAGCGACTTCACCTCGGTCGACCTTCTCTTCATCATACTGATAGCCGCATCCGCGCTCATGCTCTGGAGGGGCAGCAGGAACATGAAGTGGTTCGTAACCGTCGGCGCGCTCACGACCATCTGGTTCGTCTTCGACCCTCTCACCCATACCCTGGACTACCTCTCCCTCAGCGCCGGGTCGGCTGGCTTGGGTATAGTTCGGGAGACGGCCTCCCTCGCGCTGCAGAGGGCGATAACCGACTGGCTCAGGTTCGGCTTCTTCCTCGCCGTCTTCGTCGCGACACTGAAAGGAAAACAGTGACACGAGCCACCCTGCGGTTCGGCTCGCGCAGGGACCTCCCCGGTCTGAACTGACGTTGCCTTCGCGCGGCCGAAGCGGAGCATGGAAGGGCTTGAACAACCGGCATCGGCACTCGGGGGCAGTGGTAGCCCTCAGGTAATCGCGATGGCCGCAGCCCACACGCCTGGCGGGTCGCGTAGCTAGGCCCTGCGAACGCCGAGCCATAGGCAGCTTTGGCAGCATGGAGCTCCGGTTGCAGAGGCACCTGCAGGGCCGTCAGGCCACCCATGCACGGCGCCAGGCGTCGGAGGCATGTTACGAATAGGTTGCTTCTTTCTTTGTCTTCCAGACCAGTGGGATTGCTATCAGGGAGATGACGTCCCCGGCGTCGGCTACTAGGGAAGGCCAGCCGTTGAAGGCTACCTGGAACCCCAGGACGGGGAGGAGGGCGAGCCGCGGGACGGTCACGAGGAACATTGCGGCGACGAGGAGGACGGTCAGGGTCCGCCTCCTCCCCAGAAACAGGGAGTAGACGAGAGGGACGAGCGCCATGGCGACCATCATGTCCGAAGTGAAGGCGAGGAGCCCCCAGGCGGTGTGGGTGACCGCTGGCGAAGACAGCGTGACTGCGGTGAGGTTCCAAGGGCCCCCGCGGATGAGGTCCCCGCTCCCGTCTGTGGCGTAGAAGACGGCGATGAAGGTCCCGAGCCCCGCCCCCCATTTCCAGGAGCCCTCCCGCCCGGCGTAGGAGAGGTAGGCCATGGCTACGAAGAAGAGCATGAAGACCAGGTGCCCGGCGAAGAAGTCGAAGTAGTCCCCGAGGACGGCGGGGACGAGAAGGAGGAGCCACCAGCTCCCCCAGGTCACGAGCTTCGGGGTGCCGCCCAGCCCCCTCGCCCTGTCCATGTAAGCCGCGACGGCCACCGCCGAGAGTGCGACGAAGAGGGTGGCGGCGAGGCCGAAGCCGACGGCGGGGGTGAAGGCCATCCCTCCGTTCACGTAGGCGGTGACAGGGTCGACCTGGCTCGCTATGGCTATGGGGCCCGCGACCGCAAGGACGGCGTCCAGGAGCAGCGCCGCCCGGACGAGCATGGATGCGCGCGGCGGGAGGGAATTCAGCGGGGACGTGCCTGTCCGGAGGGCGGCCAAACCCAACCGGCGGCCTCTTTCACCGGCCGGCTATTAAGCGCGACTGGGGGGTTGAAACCCAGCAGAGGCTCGCGGAAGCGCCCTGGACGCCCAGAGAGACGCATGAACTAGACCGGAGACCTAACGCGACGAGGACTGATTAGGAGAGCCTTCCGGTTTCACTGTGCGCCTGGTCTTGGGGAGACGCTCGAAAGTTTTAACATCGGGCGCCCCAGGCGCGAGACCCTCTTGGCAGAGCCGTTGAACATAGAGAAGCCCAAGACAGCCCTCGTGGTGATAGACCTCCAGAAGGGGATCTTGCAGATGGAGACGAAGCCACACCCCGCGAAGGAGGTGATCGCCAACGCCGCGAGGCTCGCGGCCGCGTTCAGGAAGAGCGCGATGCCCGTCTTCCTGGTGCACGTCGCGATGGACCCGGGGACGGCGCTGAAGACGATAAGCGACGAGACCTTCCAGAGGCCCCCCAACGCGGCCCCCGACTGGGCGGACTTCGTCCCCGAGATGACCCCTCAGCCGGGCGACGTCGTGATAACGAAGAGGCAGTGGGGCGCGTTCTATGGCACCGACCTCGAGCTCCGCCTCAGGAGGAGGGGGGTCGACACCATCGTCCTGTGCGGGATAGCCACAGACTACGGGGTGGAGAGCACGGCGAGGTTCGCCTACGAGTACGGCTTCCAGCAGATCTTCGCCGAGGACGCGATGAGCTCGAGGTCGGAGGAGCAGCACAACGCGGCCGTCAACTTCGTTCTGAAGAGGATAGGCAGGGTAAGGAAGACAGAGGAGATACTGAAGGCGCTCTAGCCGCGGCCGGGTCCCCTCAGCGCTTGACGGACGTGGCGTTCAGCGGCCCGTCGATGCGGGGGGCGAGCACATTGATGTCCCCCGACATCTCGCTCAGTCTAGGGAGGACCCTCATCAGCCACCCCGGCATCCGCTCCGCCATCGCTCGCCTGCACAGGGGCGCCTCTGCGATCAACTTGACCCCCGCGGCGTTGGATGGGGCAGAGACGGCGCGGCGGGAGAGGTCTAGGGCCAGGCGCAGGCTGGGCCTGCCCCGGTCCGCTGACCCGAAAGTCAGGGCCTCAGCTATCTTGACTTCGTCGGGACTGTCAGCTTGTTCTTGGCGACGAA
This sequence comes from archaeon, assembly GCA_021800855.1. Lineage (GTDB taxonomy): Archaea > Thermoproteota > Nitrososphaeria > Nitrososphaerales > Gagatemarchaeaceae > UBA183. The sequence continues at coordinate 4,251 of JAJYYP010000072.1, forward strand.
CTCCTTCCAGGCGTCGTCGAACTCCTTTATCGTCTCCTCAGTCTTGGGGTGGTAGGCCATCTGGTTCAGGACCTTCGGGGTGATTGTGGCTATGTCCGCCCCTGCGGCGACTA
>JAJYYP010000073.1 GCA_021800855.1 archaeon
TGAACAAGTCGTGAGCGCGGGTTATAAGGCGGACGAGGGCCTGGATCAGGCGTTGCACGAGAGCGATGACCCCGGGGTCTCCATCATCGAGCTCCAGGAGGAGTTCATCCAGCACGTCGAGCGCGGGGGGAGGAAGATCAGGATGCTCGCCCTCATAGCCACGGTCGCCGGCGCCTACTTTGCGGCCAGCTACTTCGCACAGCTGGTCATCTTCCCTTACGTTCTGGGGGTCACGAGCGAGCCCGTGGACCTGGTGGACCCGGGGGTGGTGGCGGCCGGGGTCCTGAGCCTGGCCGTCTCGGTCCTCTGGCTCTACGCAGGGGTCAGGAACCTCTTGTTCGAGAGAAGGCTCGCCAGGAGGGTCATGGAAGTGAGGAGGCTCCAGTCGGAAATCGCCAAGAGATACGGGCTCGAGGGTCTGGCGAGGGCCCCCGGACGCGCTCCGCAAGATTAATCTCGGAGAACTGCGGCGCGCTAGCCCATGCGGCTTTCAAGCCAGGCGAAGGAGCTCATAGACGGGAAGAACTTCGCGTGTGTCGCGACTGTCATGCCCGACGGCTCCCCACAGGTGGCACCTGTCTGGATTGAGAGGGACGGCGACATGGTGGTGCTCAACGCCACAGAGTCGAGGCAGAGGACCAAGAACCTCAGGCGGGACCCCCGGGTGGCCATCGCGGTGTTCGACCTGGCGAACCCGTACAGAAAGGTGCTGATACGCGGCAAGGCCGTCGAGATAACCAGGGACGGAGCCGAAGAGCACATCGACAGGCTGTCGATGAAGTACAACGGCAGGAAGTACCCGGACCACAACCCGGCTGACCCCAGGACGATCATCAGGATAGTCCCCGAACGCGTCACACACTAGGGGCGCCAGGAAAGCGGGCAGGGGGTGCCTGGTCGGCTAGTTCTGGGACTGCTTCCTGAAGACGTAGTTCCTGGAAGCCAGGGAGAAGAGGATTGCAAGGAACATCGCGACGATCCCTAGGTAGAAGACGTAGTCGAAAGCGGTGGAGTCGGGGAAGGAGACAGGTATCAGGAACCCATTGTGGAGGACGGGGGCGGTGGCCGTGTAGGTAGCCATGATGGAAGTGGCGACCACCGGCCCGATGGCCCCTCCTATGTTCCTGAGCATAGTGTTGAGCCCCAGACCTGTGGCCACCGTCTCTCGCGGGAGAGAGATGCTGATCATGTTGACTATGGGTATGATCACTGCCACGGCCCCGACCATCGACACAGACGTCGCGATGACCACGTCGGTGGTGGTCGCCCTGTTGAAGACAAATAGGGAGAAACCGACTATCGCCACCGCCCCCCCTGTCACCAGGGCTGGCTTGGGCCCTGCTTTGGTGACGAGCCTGCCGATGAGCGGCCCTGCTATGAGCATGAGGACCGCGGCTGGCCCTATCGCCAGCCCTGCGGATATTGGGTCGAGGCCGAGTCCGAGCGGCTTCGGGTCCTCGGCGTAGAAGGTGACCGCGAAGAAGAGCATGAACAGCCCTACCCCCGAGATTACGCCGATGCCGTTTGCCACAAGGACGTTCCTTATGCGGAGGAGGCTGAGCTGGATCAGTGGGTTAGACCTCCTGCTTTCGGCGACGAAGAAGCCGGCGGTGAGCAGGATCCCAGCCGCGAGGGCCGCCAGGCCGTAGGTGGAATACCATCCTTCGTAGGGCCCCTCGGTCAAGTAGAGGAGGACGAGCGAGACACCTGCCATCAGCAGGACCACGGTCTCGTAGCCCACCTTGAGGCCCGTCCCAGGGTTCCCCCGGGGGAGGAACTTGGCGACCGCGGCGAAGAGGATGAGGCTGAGGATGAAGGCGGAGTGGAAGGCCCACTGCCAGCCGAAGTCCTGGATGATGTACGCCCCACCTATGAGCCCGGCGGCGGCGCCGATGGCGAAGGTCGCGCTCACCACCCCCTGGGCGGCTGCGATGCGCTCGTTGGGGAACGTCTCAGCTATGATGGCCAGCGCCAGCGGTACTATGGCGAACCCTATCCCCTGGACCGCCCTGGCGGCTATTAGGAAGTAGATGGAAGGCGAGAAACCCCCCATCCCCACCCCGGCGGTGTAGAAGACCAGGGCTATCAGGAACATCCTCTTCTTGCCGTAGCTGTCCCCCCACTTCCCGAAGAGCGGGGAGACGGCGGAGCCTACGATAAGGAACGCCGACGTCACCCAGGCCACGGTCCCTTCCGTGGTAGAGAAGAAAGTCTGGATGGTGAGTATCCCAGGGATGATCATGGTCTCGACGTAGTTCAGGAGCAGCGCCACCCCGACCATGGCAAGGAGTGCCCTGAGCTGATGGGAGGTGGTCCCTGAGGGGGCTCCTGATCGCGGGACGTCAGTGGGCTGCGGCTGCACCTTTCGCACCCCCATTTCGGGTTCGTTATAAAACGCCCTGACTTCCCGCCCTCCGTCGGGGAACGGCCGGGGGCAGCTATCCGATAATCTTCTTGCCGAAGAGTGAGAGGGCGAGCTCGACCACGAGCTCGGCGGTCTGATTGGCGACGTCGAGGATAGGGTTCACCTCTACGAATTCTGCGGAGGTCACGTGCCCTGACTCGAAGAGCATCTCCATCGCGAGCTGCGCCTCGCGGTAGGTGAGCCCCCCCTTCACCTGGGTCCCCGTCCCCGGCGCCTCCCTCGGGTCGACGGAGTCCACGTCGAAGCTGAGGTGGACCTGCTCCACGCCGGTCCCGGCTATCCTTATCGCATCCCTCATCACGGACCTCATGCCGAGCTCGTCTATCTCTTTCATGGTGAAGACGGTCATCTTCGAGCGGGCTATCGCCTTCGCCTCCTCCCGGTCGAAGTCGCGACAGCCGACTAGGACTGTGTTCTTCTCCACCGCCTTCGGGGAGACCCCGCCCAGCCCCGTCAGTCTGGGGTCCCCGTACCCTAGGATGGCCGCGAGCGCCATCCCGTGGATGTTCCCCGAGGGGGTCGTCTTCGGCGTGTTGAAGTCGCCGTGGGCGTCGAGCCAGACTATGCCCCTCTCCGCGCCCGTCCTGGCCAGCCCTGCCAGGGTGCCTACCGACACGCTCTGGTCCCCCCCGAGGACAAGGGGGAGCGACCCTTGCTTCAGGCAGGTCGAAACCTTGTCCGCCAGGACGCCGCACTGCTTCAGGACGTCGGTGAGATAGCGCTCCCTCTGGTCCCCCACGCGCGCGGTGGCCATGTCGGCCACGGGGACGTTGCCATAGTCCTTCACGTCGTGCCCGAGGGCTTCGAGCCGCGCCTCCAGGTTTGCTATCCTTATCGCGCTCGGACCCATGTCTACCCCCCGCCGCTGCTGCCCGAGGTCGACAGGGGCGCCGATGATTCCTATGTTCAAGCCGCCCGATTCCGCATCTGCCGTGTTATTAATCGGTCCGGCGGGATGCTCCACAGGATAAATATCGCCCGATGAGCGCCATCGTGTGCGCAGGTCTCATGTGGCGGGGGCGCTTATGATCCTCCTCGGGGCGGCGATGCTCATCCTCCTGGCCAGCTTCGTGGTGAGCATCATAGTGGTCATCCTGGAGCTCCTCGCGGTGTTGATAGCCGTGGTCCTGGTGCTGGGGGGGATAGCGATGCTCCTCTTCGGGGGGCGCCTCCTCGGCAGGGGCGCCTGGGGGTGGGCGCACGTGACAGACGAAGAGAGGGCCTACTCCATTTATACCCAGAGCGGGCAACGCCGCTGAATTGCCCGCCATCGAAGTGAGCGATCTCAAGAAGAAGTACGGGGACATCCAGGCCGTGGACGGGACTTCGTTCTCCGTTGAAGAGGGGGAGGTCTTCTCCCTGCTGGGGCCCAACGGGGCTGGAAAGACCACCACCATCGAGATCCTCGAGGGGCTGAGGAACAGGGACTCGGGGACCGCCAAGGTCCTGGGGCTCGACCCATGGGCGTCGGGGTATGAGCTGCACAAGAGGATAGGGGTCATCCCCCAGGGGTTCAAGTTCCTGGACTACCCAACCCCCAGGGAGGCCATCTCCTACTACGGGGCGCTCTTCGGGAGAAAGGTGGACCCAGACGAGCTCCTGAGGAGGGTGATCCTCGACGAGGCGTCCAACGTCTGGTTCCAGAACCTTTCTGGGGGGCAGAAGCAGAAGCTGGGGATGGCGCTTTCGCTTGTCAACGACCCACAGGTCATCTTCCTGGACGAGCCTACGACAGGCCTGGACCCGCAGGCGCGTAGGGCTGTCTGGGAGGTGGTCAGGAAGCTCAAGGACGAAGGCAGGACGGTGATGCTGACCACGCACTACCTCGAGGAGGCGGAGGAGCTCGCAGACAGGGTCGCGATAATGAAGCATGGGA
>JAJYYP010000074.1 GCA_021800855.1 archaeon
CGGCTTTGTGTCAGAAGTGACCCCGTGTATCGAAAGTCGGAGGAGTGTGTCGAAAGTCAGCGTCAGGCCCGTTTTCGACCTGCTTGCGGTCAATCGGTGGCAAGGCCGGTTCTGCTGGTCAGGAAGCGCTTAGACTCTCTCGAATGCGTGCGCGAACGCCTGAGGTGTTTACTATCTGCCCCATGACATCGGTCCACTCTTTCCGGCGTTTGACATCTTTCGGGACCGGGAGATAGACCTCGCCGAGCCTGTCTCCTATCGTGGACAGGGTAGCCTGTACGAACGTCTTGTCGCCAACCTGTTCTTGGACGATAGGGAGGTTCAGCAGGTAGAGGAGCAGGGTCGGCGGCAGCTTCTCTTTGTTCAACGAACGCAGGATGAGGAAGTGACCCTGTATCAATGACCGGAGATCATGTTCCGTAACGAGAGCGCTGTCACCGATGAGATATGTCCCGTCTTTGACGAAGAGGATGTCTCCGGCCTGAAGATCCTGTTTGTCCTTGTATCGGAGCCACACCGACTCGGGGACGCGGTGGTCGGTAACGTGTCCTACCTCCCAGTTGGAGATGTTCGAGGTACATACGAACGGGACGTCGTTCGGGTCGTACTCCAGCGGGTCCGTGTAGTCTTCGGAGGCGGCGGTAGCTCCAGCGCCCCGAATGCCGAGGAGGCCCCGGCCCACGAGATCGGAAATCTGAGTGAGTTCGACGTGCGGGTCGGAACGCAGTTTGTCCAACTTTCGGCTTGTCTCAGGGTCGTAGTAGCGGGGGATCAGAATCCCTCGGGTAAGGTCGCCTTGGTACATAGTGAACCCACGCCTGTCCCATTCGGAGCGCACGATTCGGGTGGCTCCGGTCGCCAAGTACCGGCCAGCCACATCTGCGAACTCTTCATCGAGAGTGCCGTCCGGTTTGCGCACATCGTTTCCCCTGAGGTCGTGCCCGGCCTTCCTGACAATCGCACAGAAGATTGGGTAGTTCAGTGTCCTCCGGCTGTTTTTCCACTTGCGCAGAACAAGCACACTGGTCTTGGTGTGCGTGTGCGGCATGAAGGTCGATGGCGGGCAGTCGATTACAGCCAGAATCTCGGCCCGCTCCTCGATATACTGGCGGACCCAACCCTGGGTGGGATTGCCGAAGACTCCTTCCGGCAAGACGATGGCCATACGGCCCCCATCCGCAAGGAAGTCCAAGCACCGCTCGATGAAGAGCAGTTGCGGTTCCGTCTTACGTGTTTTCTCGGTCTTGACCCACCGCCCGGACTTGAGCGCCCACTTGTGAGCAAGGTCGAACTGTTGAAGGTCCCCGCTCTCGACAACCTTGATCTTCGATCCGAACGGCGGGTTCGTGAGGATCACGTCGAACTTCTTTGGGCCCTCTCCGTCCCTGACCGTGAACAGTTCCTTGGCGCGGGGAGACCAGTCTTCGAGGCGGTGGAGTGTGTTCTCCTGAATGATGCTCCCTCGCCCGTCCCCGACAATCGCCATGTACGCCTTGGCGATCTTCACGAGGTCGATCTCTTTGTCAATGCCGGCAAAGAACTTCTCGGCAACCCGGCGTTTCTCATCTTCCAGCTTGGCCGTGCCTCGATAGCGCCGGTCCTTCTCCATCGCGGCCCAGACGTGTTCGAGCGCGTAGATGAGAAACCCACCGGAACCGCACGCCGGGTCCAAGACACGTTCGCGCGGTTGAGGGTCGACCATCCTGACGCACATCTTGACGACCTCTCGGGGCGTGAAGAACTCACCCTTTTCTCCGACCAGCTTACTCTCGGCGAATATCTCGAAGGCATCGCCGACGATGTCCTTGTCCGTCTTCGATAGGGAGAACTGTTCGAGTTCACCTACGACATACGCTACTGAGCGCGGGTCGATGAGGATGCGCTCGCCCTCATCGAACACTCCGTCCTCGACTAATTCCTCTTTAACCTCGGCAAAGAGTTCTTCGATGTTCTTCTTCACGTCCTCCGGCTTGTCGTGGAATCCGATCTTGAACCGAGGCGGGTCGTCGGGGTTGTATCGTTCATCCCAGATTTTGCAGAAAATCAGACGGATCATCTCGCTTCCGAGTTTCTCCTTGCGCGAAATGTTGGTGTTGGCGTAGAGGACCTGGTGGATCCGGCGGAAGATTGGCTTGAGGTTCTTGGCCGGCTTCAGTTTGGACTTCTTCAGCCTCCCGATATCCTCGAACGACTGCCCCTCGTGGGGAATCTGGAACACAAAGTTGCGCCGCACCTCTCCGGTGCTCGGGTCGTGATAGAGGTACTCGATCTCCGGTCCGTTAGTCCAGACTCCCCAAAGCGCGTTGGAGGCCGAGAGATAGCTGGCGAGCTGACCCACCCCGTCCTCGCGCTCGGGGCGCTTGCACTCCACGATACCGAGGATGTCTCGGTTTTGGTCCCGGTGCGTGGGGTCGGCCGTTCGATAGACCACGATGTCTGCGCGATCCCTGTCGTTCTTCGGCTTGGTCCTTGACCCACGTTGAATGAATACCTCGATGGCCATCTGGTCGAAGGAGTAACCATGGTCCTCCCGCAGGATGCGTTCGTACTCTTGCCGGACCGGCTCCTCTGGCTTGCGGAAGTCGACGGGGCGGCCCGTGGCAGCATCGAAGATATAGCCCGGCTTCAGCGCGACACTCACGGCGTCGCCTCTCCCTTGTAGACCCTGACGATTACGGTCTGGCCCACCAGCGGCGTGAGCCTCGCATCTCGGATCGATAGAGTCCCATAGACGTAGACCTTGTCGCCCGACTTGAGCTTCTTCTGGTCACTCGTGCTGTAGACCTTGGCACTGAACTTCAACGACTGAGTCATCGCCCGCCTTCAGCATAGAATGGTTCATAAACTTTGTCATAGAATGCCCAGCGGAGGTTCTACATAGAAAGGTTATATCCCTCTGTTCTATGTAGAACGTAGAGGGCGACATGGCAGCGGGAGCGGACCGACTGGGGGCGACAGAGTTCGACGGGGCGCGGTGGGACAAGGGGCGGCAGATCGCGGCAACGCCGGGGGCTATCGAGATGGTCCGGGAGGACCTCTTCACGGTCAAGTCGCAGAGCGGACCCGGCGCCTACCGGGTAACGCTCGGAGGGGAGCGACCTGAGTGTAACTGCCCGGACTTCACCAAGAGGGGGCTATCGTGCAAGCACGTCGCCTCGGTCCGGTTCTACCTCGAAAAGCAGATGGTCCTTCCCTCGGGAGAGGTCAAGAGCGAGCGCGTGCCCATCACTTACTCGCAGGCGTGGGCGACCTATGACCGGGCCCAGATGGAGGAGGTCCGCCTCTTCGACATGCTCCTTGCGGACCTTCTCGCGGACGTGGCCGAGCCCGAGCAGACGATTGGGCGCCCCCGAACCCCGCTTCGCGACGAACTCTTCTGCGCCGTCCAGAAGGTCTACTCGCAGCTATCTTGCCGACGGGCTCACAGTCTCTTCGGATTCGCGGCCGAGCGCGGGCAACTCCCGAAGGTCCCCGGTTTCGTCGTGTCGTCCCGCGCGCTCAACCGCGAGGACGTGACGCCCGTCCTTCATGAGCTCATTACCCGGTCCGCACTTCCGCTCGCCGCGCTCGAACGGGGATTCGCGCCCGACTCTACTGGCGTCCGCACGACCTCGTTCGGCGCGTGGATTGGGGAGAAGCACGGAGACGGGCGCCGGAACATATGGCTCAAAGCCCACGCCCTCGCCGGAACCAAGACCCACATCATCGCACGAGTCTCCATCACGGACAAAGACGGAGCCGACAACCCCGAGTTCGAGCCACTGATCCGAGGAGCGCGAGAGGTCGGTCTCTCACTCAAGGAGGTCTATGCGGACAAGGCGTACTCCGCCCGGCTGAACTACGCCCTCGCCGAAGAACTCGGGTTCGACCTCTACGTCCCGTTCAAGTCTAACGCAACCGCCAAGGTCACGAGTCGGGGATCGAACCGAGGTGAGGGCCGACACAGTACGCACTCGGTCCTCTGGCGCAAGGCGTTCCTGTTCTTCCAGATGCACCGGGAGGAGTTCGAGGCGAAGTACCACCAGCGGTCGAATGTCGAATCCGTCTTCTCTGCGCTCAAGCGCAAGTTCGGCGAGACGCTTCGGTCCAAGAACCCGACCGCTCAGATGAATGAGCTACTGGCCAAGGTGCTGGCCTACAACTTGACGGTCCTGATCCATGAGATTTTCGAGCATGGGGTGGTCCCGGATTTCCTTCGGGACCCCGCGTGTGTCAGAAGGGAGGTCGCTGTGTCAGAAGTCGCGCCACCGGCGTGATTTGACACAAAGCC
>JAJYYP010000003.1 GCA_021800855.1 archaeon
GCGGTGCCAGGATAGCCACCACCCTCATACATCAGATGCGCAGGACGGGGGCGAAGTATGGCCTGGCCACTATGTGCATAGGGGTCGGCCAGGGGATATCCACGGCCTTCGAGCTCACGAAGTAGCGATCGCGACGGAAGGGGCCCGCGCTCTCCCTCAGTGTCACCGGTCAGCGTCTCCCTGGCTTCCACACCTCTTCGTCCTTCCCTGCGCTGCTGTTCTCCCACCTGGACAGGTTGAAAAGGTACGAAGAGAGCCTGTTGAAGAAGGGGAGGAGCTCGGGGTTCATCCCCTCTGCCCGGCCGGCGGCGACCAGCTTCCTTTCAGCACGCCTGCATACAGCCCTCGCGAGATGGAGCATGGCCCCTGAGGGGGACCCCCCCGGGAGGATGAAATTCCGCAGGGGCGGGAGTCTGGCGAGCAGGCTGTCAGTCATCTCTTCCACACACTTGGTGTCGGCGGCCGAAATGCGCGGGACCTGCTGGGCGGACCCCAGCTCTGTGGCCGCGTCCCCTCCGGCGATGAAGAGGAGGTTCTGGATCTCCTTCAACGGAGCCTGCAGCTCTCCCTTCGTGGTCCCTGAGATTACCACCCCCAGCAACGAGTTCAGCTCGTCTATGGTCCCATAGGCCTCGACCCTTGGGTCGTCCTTGCGGACCCTCCTAGACCCGTAGAGGGAAGTGTCACCCTGGTCCCCCTTCCTGGTATACATCAGGCAGGCGGGTCCGTTCCGGAATTATTAACGGTAGCACGAGACATGGGGCACGGCCCCTTGGACGTCCGATGCAATCCCTTTGGGTCAACGAAAGAACAACGCTTGGTCGCCTAATTTACAGTCTGAAGTTTCTTATTGGCTGTGGTGTGGATGCTGGTGGCGAGTTAGATAACGGCGTCAGAACATCAAGTGGCACACCTGTTCACCCCGCAAGAGGCGTCGAAGCTCCTCCCAGACATCAGGCCAAAGGTGAAGGAGCTGGTCGAGAAGAAGAAGGTTGTGGAGCAGCTCCACCAGGAGATTGAAAGGCACAATCTCCTCGGTTTCAGGACACCCGAACTGGCAGAGAAGGCAGCGCAGCTGGACGCCCTCGTGGACGACATGACGAGGAAGATTTCAGAGCTGGAAGACCTCGGGGTGGAGGTGAAGGACCTCGAGTTCGGGCTGGTTGACTTCCCTGCGGATAGGTATGGGCAAGAGGTCCTCCTGTGCTGGAGGTACGGCGAGCCTGAAGTCTCGTTCTGGCACTCCAGGCGAGAGGGGTACAACGGCCGCAAGCCGTTGAAGATACAGCTCATCCAGCCCTAGCTGGAGAAGAGCCGCTCGGCGTTCCCTGATAGCAGCTTCTCAGCGACCCCTGGCTTCAGCTTCGGCCTGACGTTCGCCTGAAAGTCGTCCATCCACTCCCTGTGCCTGAGCATCGGATAGTCGGTGCCAAAGAGGAACCTGTCCTGGAGTATCCCGTTGAGATACGGCATCAAAGACTGGGGGAGGTACCGAGGTTTCCAGCCGGAAACGTCGATGAAAACATTGGGGCGCCTCAGGGCGATGGCCAGGGTGACCTCGGGCCAAGGCCAGCCGAAGTGGGCCATCACCACCTTCAGGTCGGGGAAGGCGGCGCAGACCTCGTCCACCAGTTCCGGTTTGCTGTACCTGATCTCAGTGTTCCCAAGCCCGGTGGTCCCTGTGTGAAGGAGGACCGGGATCCCCGCCTCCTCGCAGTACTCGTATATCGGGAACATGAGCTTCCTGTCGTTGATGTAGACCGAGTTGGCGCTGCTGTGGACCTTGAGGCCGCGCATCCCGAGCTCCTTGACGGCGCGCCTGAGCTCCTTGACGGCCCCCCTCCCGGCGTTTGGGTCCACGCCCGCGAACGGGATCAGCCGGTCCCTCGACTTGGCGGCGAGGGCAGCGACCTCGTCGTTCCTCAGGGTATAGTTCTTGAAGGCGGGGTTGCCGGTTGCGCTCGTGTCTTGGCCCAGGATGACCGCCCTCGCGACCCCGGCTCCTTCCATCTCGTCGAGAATCTGGTCGGCCGAGGCCGGTAACTTTTCGACGTCGAGCTTGAAGAAGTCGCACGCCTTCATGATGGGGCCGTTCTTTTTCATGAAGTCGCGGGTCCAAGGGTGGACGTGCACGTCGAAGGACATCTCGCTGGGGCGCTGGGGGGGCAATCATTAACCTTCCTTGAGCGTTGGCGCTCTGGGGGTGGAAGCGGATGGAGCGCCTGGGGAAGCTGCCGCAGCTCCCGGCCCGAGGAATCCCTGGCGACAGGCAACTTTTTCAGAGGGGGACGTGACGGCCCGCCATGAAGCAGACAAGCCGCGACCTCAGAGATGGCGACCAGGCCCCAGACTTCGAGCTCCCTTCGTCTTCTGGAACCCCTCTCAGGCTCAGCTCGCTCAGGGGAAAGCAGGTCGTGCTTTACTTCTATCCGAAGGACGACACCCCGGGATGCACCCTGGAGGCGTGCTCGTTCAGGGACAGCATGCCGAAGTTCGACGGACTCGACGCCGTGGTCCTAGGCGTGAGTAAGGATTCCATCGAGTCCCACTCAAAGTTCATCGACAAGTACTCCCTCAACTTCGTCCTCCTCAGCGACGAAGGACTGGAGGCACACGGCCTCTACGGAACTTGGAAGGCGAAGATGAACTACGGCAAGAAGTATATGGGGACAGAGCGATCTACCTTCATCATAGGCGCCGACGGAAAGATCAAGAAGATATTCAGGAAGGTTTCCCCCCAGGGTCACGAGGCGGAAGTCCTGGCGGCGTTGAGGGCATAAGGCAGGGGCCCCCGTCCCCTCCGCTTGGGCGGGGTACGCTACTGCAATCGCCGAATATCCCTGTCACTGGCGTCGAAGGTTAAATATCCAGCGGCGACGGTCGCCCCGATGCTTCTATCCGCTGTCCCTGAAGAGACATACTGCCTCAGGACCCAGGAGCACACCCCGGTGGCGTCGGAGGGGAACCTTTACTGCTACCGGTGCGGCATGTACCTCGGCCACGCCAAGGGGCCCGCGCTCGGAACCCTCCTGGACTACTAGGGCCTCTTCGCGAACTGGTTGATCAGCGCCCTGAAGCCGCGCTTGACGTAAAAGCGGTTCGCTATCTCATTTTGCGCAGGCACGTCGGCCACCATTATCTCCGCGCCCATCGACTTGAGCTCTGCTGCGGCCTGTTGGATCATCTCGTCCCCCAGCGCCTTCCTCCGATGCTCCGGCAGTATGTAGAAGTCGGTGACCCTCCCCTCGGTGCGAGGCTCGTAGAAGATCCTCTCGCGCATCTCAGCCCTAAGGACGCCGACCACCTTCCTCCCTTCGAGGGCGACGAGCAGGAGGTTCTCTGGCGCTGACAAGGTGGCCTGGACGTACTTCTCCGCCCTCTCCTTCGCGTCAGGAGTCACGGCGAAGAGGGGGTCGAACTCGTTGTTCAGCCTCTTGGTCCGCACTATCAGTTCCGAGATTGCATCGACGTCCTCCTTCCTGGCATGCCGTATCACCATATCCAGCCCCCTCGCCGGTCCGCGTGGAACAGATTTACGCCTATTCTGGGGGGTCAGCTATCACTCCACCGTCTCTCAGCGCGTTCATCACCTTTCTCGACCTCTCGATGCTGGCCATAGCGGCATGCATCGACTCCTTGGCGGACAGCCTCCGCCGCGCGACGCCTTCATGTACCGCTGCCTGGCCGACCTTTGTCGCCACCCTCGGATAGACCTCCCACTGCACCATTGTAGGAAGGATGTACTCGCTTCCGATCCCTTTCTCCCTGGCGAAGGACGCCAGCTCCGTCGCCGCCTCTATGACCATAGCATCTGTGATGGTCTTGGCCCTCACGTCCAGGGCCCCTCTGAATATCGCAGGGAAGAGGAGGCTGTTGTTCACCTGGTTCGGGAAGTCTGACCGCCCCGTCGCCACCACTTCCACGCCGGCCGCCTGGGCCTCGGCCGGGAGCATCTCGGGGACGGGGTTGGCCAAGAAGAATGCGATCGCCCTCTTGTTCATCACGCCGACCTCGTCCGGTCGTATGGCGTCCGGACCCTGGCGCGCTGCCGCCACCAACACGTCTGCGCCATCCAGAGCGTCCTTCAGGGTCCCCTTCGCCCTGTCCCCGTTGGTTCTGATAGCTATCTCGTACTTCCATTTGTTCTTGAGCATCAGCTGGTCGATGTCATCTCTCTCCGGATGCAGGATGCCCTTGGAGTCTACCACTATGATGTCCCGCGGGTCTGCCCCCGCCTGTGCTAGCAGCCTCTCAGCCGCCACGTTAGCCGCGCCGGCGCCGTATAGGACGATCCTAGTCCCTCTCAGCTCCCTCCCGGTCACCTCCAGAGCGTTGAAGAGAGCGGCCAACGTCACCCCGGCGGTCCCCTGCTGGTCGTCGTGCCAGACCGGGATGCCCATCTCTTCGCGGAGCCTGTCCAGCACGTCGAAGCACTTCGGCGACTCGATGTCCTCCAGGTTGACGCCCCCCAGGGAAGGCTCCATCGCCTTCACGAGCGACACCAGCTCGTCTGCGCTCTTCGCCCTGACCGGGAGAGGGAGGGCGTTCACCCCCCCGAGGTAGTTGTAGATCAGCGCCTTCCCCTCCATGACAGGGAGGGCCCCCTCTGGGCCTATGTTGCCAAGGCCGAGGACTCTGGTCCCGTCAGTGACGATTGCTATGGTGTTCCACCTGCCTGTGTACTCGAAGGAGAGCCCCGGGTCGGCCTCGATCGCCTTCGACACGGCAGCCACCCCTGGGGTGTACCAGATGGAGAAGTCCTGGAGAGACCTCACCGGGACCCTGGGGGCGAATCCTACCTTGCCACCGTAGAACTTCGAATACTCGAGGGCCTTTCTTGAAGGCTCGTCCTCGCTGGCCTGTACATCCTCCCGCCCAACCTTCCTTGGGTTCCCGCTTTCGGCCCCGGAGTGGACGGCGCGCTGGCGGCCTTTACGTGGGTTCAATCCGTCCTCTCGGCCTGCCCGGCTGGAAGAGACATTCTGTGGTACGTCTCGGGCACTGGCTTTAAGCGATATGGCCGATTCTCACTCGTGGCAGCAGGCATACACGCCTAGCTGTGGGCGTACCTGCGCGGGTCCTTGTCGAAGGTCGCCTTGCACCCCGAGGAGCAGAAGTAGAAGGTCTTCCCTTCGTGCACAGACTTCTGCGTGGCGGACCGCTCGTCCACCATCATCCTACATATCGGGTCTCTCTGCATAGGATCGACGCCAGCCGACAGGGATTTAGACGTTGCGCGCGTTGGTCGGTCCGGCGGCCCTTTGGGGGATTAGTTTAATCCTGAAGGGCGCGAGACCACCCAGGTATGGCCAAGGATCCTGTCTGTGGGATGTACGTCGACGAAAGGACGGCAGACCTGAAGGCAGATGTGAGAGGGGTCACCTATTACTTCTGCAGCGAGACCTGCATGACAGAGTTTCTGGCGCCGGAGAAGGAGATCAGGAAGCTCGAGATATCGGTCGCGGCGGCGGCGGCCCTGTCAGTACCCATACTCCTCCTGACATACTTCTCCCCGGTCAAAGCGCCGCTCAGGGACTACCTGCTCCTCGTCCTCGCCGCCCCTGTCCAGTTCGGAGTCGGGTGGAGGTTCTACAGGGGGACCTACGACAGCGTCAAGAACAGGATGGGGAACATGGACGTCCTAGTGGCTTTAGGCACCTCGGCCGCCTTCTGCTACTCTGCAGTGGTCACCTTCGCCCCGGGGCTCTTCCCGTTCTCCGGCGTCTACTTCGACACTTCGGCGGTGATCGTCACGCTCATCCTTGCAGGGAGGTACCTGGAGCACGTCACGAAGGGGCGGGCCTCGGCGGCTGTACGGAAACTGGTGGACCTCCAGCCCACCAAGGCCCACAGGCTGAGGGGAGGCGTCGAGTCAGTGGTCCCCGTGGAGGAGATCGAGGTTGGGGACGTCATCCTCGTCCGCCCAGGTGAGAAGATCCCGGTCGACTCAGTCGTGTTAGAGGGTACCTCTGGGGTCGACGAGTCGATGATTACTGGGGAGAGCATCCCGGCCGAGAAGAACCCCGGGGACGTGGCGATCGGGGGGACGATCAATAGAAGCGGGCTGCTGAAGGTGGAGGCGACGAGGGTGGGTCAGGACACAATGCTTTCTCAGATAGTGAGGCTGGTCGAAGAAGCGCAGGTGGGGAGGGCCCCCATCCAGCGTCTGGCGGACAGGATCGCTTCATACTTCGTCCCTCTCGTAGTGCTGGCGGCCGCCACTGCTGGGCTCTCATGGTTCTTCTTCGGGCACATCGGGGTGGACCTTGCCACCCTCGCCTTCGTCTCCGTCGTCGTGATAGCCTGCCCCTGTGCCCTGGGAGTCGCCACCCCTGCGGCCCTGCTGGTCGGGACGAGCAAGGGGGCTCAGAACGGGGTCCTGATCAAAGGTGGGGAGCACCTCGAGAGGGCGGGGAAGGTTGACACCGTGGTCTTCGACAAGACAGGGACGCTCACGGTTGGGAGACCGTCGGTCGTCGCGGTGATGCCTGCGGGGGGGAGGAGCGAAGAAGACGTCCTTAGGCTGGCGGCGGCCGTGGAGAAGGGCTCGGAGCACCCGCTCGGAGCCGCCATAGCGGCGGAAGCGGAACGCCTGTCGATAGTTGTCCCGGCCTCCACGGGGTTCCAGGCGATGCCAGGCGAGGGGGTGGCTGCCACGGTGGGAGGGAAGCTTGTGGTCCTGGGTAACCGCAAGATGATGGCCAGGCTCGGGATAGACATCTCTGCGCTTGAGCCCAGGCTCGCGACCGTCGAGGAGACTGGGCAGACCGCCATGGTCCTCGCCGAAGGCGGCGTCGCTGCCGGGATGATTGGAGCGGCGGACACAATCAAACCGTCTGCGGAGGCGGCCGTGTCTGCGATCAAGCGGATGGGGGTGGAGGTCATCATGCTCACCGGCGACAACTCCAAGACGGCTGCGGCGGTGGCGAAGAAGCTGTCCATAGGGAGGTTAGTCGCGGAGGTACCCCCACAGCGGAAGGAGGAGGTGATAGCCTCGCTTCAGGAAGAGGGGAGGGTAGTCGCCATGGTGGGGGACGGGATAAACGACGCCCCCGCCCTCGCCAGGGCGGACGTGGGGATCGCGATAGGGAGCGGGACGGACATAGCGAAAGAGACAGGAGGGATAGTGCTGATCAGCGACGACCTGCGAGGGGTAGCGACAGCCATCGCCCTGAGCCGGAAGACGCTCGCTAAGATCAGGCAGAACCTTTTCTGGGCCTTCGCGTACAACGCTGCGCTCATTCCTGTCGCTGCCGGCGCCCTTGTCCCAGTCTTCGGGGTCCAGATGTACGGCTATCTCCCATTCCTAGCCGCTGGGGCAATGGCGATAAGCTCAGCCACGGTGATAGGCAACTCGCTACTCCTGTTCAGGTTCGTGCCAGGCCAGGTGGCTTGATGGCACCCTCCAAGACCAGGAGGGCGGTGTTCACGGTCCACGGCATGTCGTGTGTTACATGCGCCCTGGGCATCGAGGGGCGGCTTGGTAAGGTGGACGGCGTCGAGTCTGTGAGTTCGGCGATCATGCTTAACCAGGTGTACGTCGACTATGACGAGACGAAGATAGACGCCAGGAGGTTAGCCGAGGAGATCAGGAAGGCAGGTTACGCGAACCATGTCGTCAGGAAGACCGGGTGACCCCGCGCGCTGACGCTCCACGGAGCCTCCCGCGACAGCGCGGGGGGCGAGGTCCGCCGCCGCGGTCGAATGTTTATCTCCTGTGAGCATTCCCCTCTGCCAAGACCGGCTTGGTGAACGACAAATTCCAGAAGTACATCGAAGACAACATAGATGCTTTCGCGAAGGACATAATCCGCCTCGCATCACAGAGGAGCGTTTCTGCCAGGAAGGAGGGGATCGAGGAGTGCGCGACGCTTGTCGAGACCATGCTGAGGGAGATAGGAGCAGACACAAAGATACTGAGAGTGGACGGGGCGGCGCCCCTTGTCTTCGGGGAGCTGAAGTCCAAGAAGCCCGGCAAGACGGTCATGTTCTACAACCACTACGACGTCCAGCCGGAGGAGCCGCTGGAGCTCTGGAAGTCGCCTCCCTTCAAGCCGGAGACGAGGGAAGGGGCGATCTACGGGAGAGGGGTATCAGATGACAAGGGGGAGCTGGTGGCCAGGCTCAAGATAGCCGAAACGTATGTCAAGACCCAGGGCGGGCCTCCGTGCAACCTAAAGTTCTTCTTCGAAGGGGAGGAAGAGACAGGGAGCGTCCACCTCGGCGAGTACATCGAGAAGTACGGCGACCTCTTCAACGCCGACGCCGTCATCTGGGAATATGGGACCGTCGACACGGAAGGCACCCCCAAGGTCACCCTCGGCGTGAAGGGGATAATCTATCTGGAGCTCGTAATCCGCTCGCTGTCGCAAGACGCGCATAGCAGCCTGGCCGCAGCGCTCCCCAGCGCCCCATGGAGGATGGTGAGGTTGCTGAACACGCTGAAGGACGAGAACGAGAGAATAACTGTCCCCGGCTGGTACGACGACGTGTCCACCCTCTCTGAGGACGAACTGGAGGTCCTGCAGGCGATGCCCTTCGACGGGAGGGGTCTCAGGAGCGGGTATGGCGCGGCCGCGTTCGTGGGAGGGATGACAGACGACCAGGCGAAGAAGGCCCTTGTCCAGCGGCCCACCGGGAATATCGCCGGCATCTGGGCCGGATACACAGGTCCTGGATCCAAGACCGTCCTACCGAAGGAGATTCACGTCAAGATGGACTTCCGGCTCGTCCCGGAACAGGACCCGGACGACCTCCTCAAGAAGCTCAGGAAGCACCTGGACGGCAACGGCTTCTCCGACGTGGAGGTCAAGGTCGAGAGCATGGAACCCGCAGCAAGGACGTCGTACAAGCACCCCTTCGCCCAGGCCGCGATCGCGGCTGCGGAGCACGTCTACGGAAAGCGGCCCATAGTGCAGCTGGGCTCGCCGGGTACCGGGCCCCTCTACCTTTTCACCAGGAAGTACAGGATGCCTTCGGTGGACATCGGGGTGTCAGGGGAAGACGGCGGGATACACGCCCCCAACGAGAACCTGAAGCTGGAGAACCTAAGGAGAGGGATCCTCTGGATCGCAGAGACGATAGAAAGGTTCGTCGCGCCCTAGCCTGGGCAGATCCCATCTGATGCGCTCGCCTCATTAAGACCCGCGTCTGGCCCGTTGGGCATGAGGGCGGCGGTTCTAGGGTCCGGGATGATGGGTTCGGTGATAGCACTGGACCTCGCGAAGTCCGAGGGCGTAGACGAGGTTGTCGTCGCGGATATCGACGAAGCACGACTGGATGCTCTCAGGAGGCGCGCCCCCGGAAAGAAGCTGTCCGTGGAGGCCCTCGACATCATGCAGCGGGACAGGGTGGTGCCGTTCCTGAGGCGCTTCGACGTCGCCGCCTCGGCGCTCCCCCACGGGGTCGTCCACCAGTCCGACCTCGCGGCGGTGGAGGCAGGCTCCAAGATGGTGAACATAGCATTCGAAGACGATCAGATGGAGCTCGACGGGCCAGCCCGGAGGTCCGGAGCCATCCTGATCCCCGGGTGCGGCGTCGCCCCTGGCCTCGGAGGGATACTGCTCGCCGACGCCGTCGTGGAGATAGGGGGAGCTGACGAGGGGCACATATTGGTGGGTGGCCTCCCCCAGGAGCCAACCCCCCCGTTCGGCTATAAGTTGGTCTTCTCGATTGTGGGACTGCTACGGGAATACACTGACGAAGCGAGGGTTGTGAGGGATGGGAAGTGGGTGAAGGTCAAGCCCTTCTCGACGGTCGAGACGTACCGGTTCCCGCCGCCGATAGGAGAGCTCGAAGGGTTCTGCACCGACGGGTTGGCGAGCCTCGTCTACACCATGAAGGGGCTGAGGGTGCTCGACGAGATAACTTTGAGGTGGCCAGGGCACGCCGAGAAGATGAACCTGCTCCTGGAATCAGGCTTCTTCTCGCGCGAGAAGGTGAAGGCTGGAGGGACAGAAGTCTCACCGCTCGAAGTATCCTGGGCCGTCCTCGGGAAGAAACTCGCCGAAGGGGACCCGAGGGACGTCACGGTGATGAGGGTGATCGCAAGGAGGCCAGGGAAGGAGATAATCTACGACTTGGTGGACTGGTACGACGAGGAGAACCTGGTCACGTCGATGGGGAAGACCACAGGCTACACAGGCTCCATAGTGGCCCAGATGCTCGGGAGGGGTGAGGTGAGGGGGAGCGGGGTGATACCCCCTGAGAGGGCGGTGACTGGTCCGATGGTCGACGAGCTCCTATCCGAGCTCGCGAAGCGCGGGGTCTACTTCAGGAAGCGCTGCTGACCCTTCGGACTGCGGGGAGTCGAAGAGAACCAAAGCTTACATCTCCGCGGCTGGGCGCGCATCGCCAGTTGCACAACGAACGTGGAGGGGACGTCAGAGGGAGCGTGGTCACCGGAAGGGACGCCGTCGACGCAGTCCACCACTACGAGGCCTTCGCGCTTGCCATCGTGATGTTGGGGGTTCTGATGAGCGCCGTGGACACCACCGCGGTTGTACTCGGGCTACCTGTGATGATCCAAGACCTCCACTCCAACGTCATCAGCATGATCTGGGTCATAATGGCGTACCTCCTCGTCATCACAGTGTTCGGGACACAGGTGGGAAAGTTCGGAGACATCTTCGGCAGGGTCAGAATGTACAACGTAGGGTTCGCTGTGTTCACAGCCGGGTCCTTCCTTTGCGGGTTCTCCGCCAGCGGGCCAGAGCTGATCGGGTTCAGGGTCCTTCAGGGGGCCGGAGGGGCCCTGATATCGTCCAACAGCGGTGCCATCATAGCAGACACCTTCTCAGAGCACAGGAGGGGGAGGGCGTTCGGGATTACGGGGTTCGGTTACTCGGCCGGCGCGATCCTGGGGATACTCGTCGGGGGAGCGCTCGTGACGTTCCTGAGCTGGAGGTACATCTTCTTCATCAACATCCCCATAGGGATCGTAGCCACTCTTGCCGGGTACTTCATTCTGAGGGAGGGTCCCGACAGGTCGAAGGGGACCGTCGACTTCCTCGGGATGGGTTTCTTTGGGCTTGGGCTCGCGATCTTCCTCGTGGCCCTCACCGACGTCTCGGGCTCGGGGCTGACGCTGAGCTCTGAGGTGGAGTTGGTGGGAGCCATCCCCCTGCTCGCTGCCTTTGTGCTCTGGGAGAGGCGCTCCAAGTCGCCGCTCCTGGACCTCAGCCTTCTCCGCCAGCGGGTCCTCACCGCCTCGATGCTGGCTGCCTTCTTCCAGTCGCTGGCCAGCTTCGCCGTGCTGTTCTTGGTGATCATGTACCTGCAGGGGCCGCGCGGCCTCACCCCCTGGGATGCCTCCCTCTATCTGATACCTGGGTATATCCTAGGCGGGACAGTAGCGCCCTTCTCCGGAAGGCTCTCCGACAGATATGGCGCCAGGGTTGTCGCCTCTCTGGGGCTCCTCCTGCAGGCAGGAGGGATACTGACATACTCCACCCTCGGAATCGGGTCCCCCCTCTACGTTGTGGTCCTGGCGTCCGTGCTGAACGGGGCAGGGTCGAGCACGTACTACCCTGCGAACAACAGCGCGGTGATGGCCAACGCGCCGAGGCGGGCGTACGGGATGGCGTCGGGGCTGCTCAGGACCTTCTCAAACGTGGGGATGGTCTGCAGCTTCGCGGTCGCGCTGCTCTTCGCGTCGTTGGCAGTTCCGAGGCCGGTGGCTTTCGAGATTTTCCTCGGCGTTGCACGGATCTCCGGGGCCCTGTCCCAGGCATTTGTCGAGGGGCTGCACTCGGCGATGCTCGCGTCCATCGCGCTGCTGGGGGTGGCCGTGGTCCTGTCCGTCCTCCGTGGGAGAGAGGCCCGCGCAGGGTCGAGCAGGACAAGGCCCGAGGTATAGGCACCAGAGGAACCGCGTCCTGGTTCGACCGCCTGACGCCCCTCCCTGGCTTCTACCGGGGAGCTCCGGAGCTTCCCACCGTGCGGCTCAGGATTTCTTCAGCGCCCTCGAACCCGAGATGGTGAACCCGCTCCTGTACACTGCCCCGGCGACCGGCTCAATTTTCCCCACGTCCAGGGTCGTCCGGAGCTCACCGTCCCCGAGCCAGACGTCAGACACCGTGGAGTTCGACTTGAGCACCTCGACCGGCTCGTCTACGCTCTGCTGGCTCTCGTCCGTCCGTGGGTATTTTCTCATCCCGAAGGTAGGACCGAAGCTTGGAAGGTCAGAAGCGCCCCCCTGCCTCTTCACGGCCACCTTCAGGGAAAGCACCTGGTCTGGGCCCTTGACGCAGAATCCCCCGAAACGGCTCCCTTCAGACACGGGCCCCATCCGCGGGTTGAGCGGATGGAGTTTCGTCATCGAGATCCTGTCGGCGAGGCGCTTTTGGTATCCGTTGAGGAGCCCTCTCAGGAGGGACCACTCGGTGGTCACCCACATCACAGGGAAGTAGACCCCTGGCCGCCCCGCGTACTCGCACTTCGCCCCTATCGCTGCTTCGTGGTACAGCGTCCTGTCCGGCCGGTCGGCCGCCATCCCAAGGTCAGAGTCGGCGACAGAGACTATCTCGCAGACGTAGCCCAGGCAGAGGCCGTCGACGACCTCGAAGGGCTCGGGGACTATGTTTGCCAACGCACGCCTTTCCCCCCTGAAATAGACAGTGACGTAGTCTGCCCCGTAGTGCCAAGGGCCCTTCTCTATGGCAGAAGTCGTACCGGGGGAGAGAGGATGGTCGAGCACAAGGAACCGGCGGAGGGTCAAAGGTAAAAAGGGTTGGGCGGTGGGATGGAAGCATGCGATTCTGTACTTTCACCCTCCCCATCGAAGGAGGTAGGAGCCG
This sequence comes from archaeon, assembly GCA_021800855.1. Taxonomy (GTDB): domain Archaea; phylum Thermoproteota; class Nitrososphaeria; order Nitrososphaerales; family Gagatemarchaeaceae; genus UBA183. Next base: position 12,798 of record JAJYYP010000003.1, read on the forward strand.
AAGAGCCGGGCTCGTCGCGGATGAGACTATCTTCGAGATAGAGGGGGCCAGACCGCTGGACCAGGTCATAGCGGAGGGAAGGTGGAGAGACGTGATCACAAAGAAGACCTATGGTCTGTCCGACGTGATGCTCCATGCGCCTGTGTCGCGCCCGGGAAAGATACTCGCGGCGATAGTCAACACCAGCGGGATGCTCGGCGGGTCGGACATAACGCTCGACAGGCCAAGGGTCGACATGAAGGCGCCCAGCACGGTCGTCGGGCCAGGTACGTCGATCCGGGCAGCCCCTGGCGGCATAAGGCCCGAGGTGGAACTAGCGGCGATTGTTGGCAGGAGGATTTCAGGGGCCACGGAAGCTGAGGCGGCCGCATCCATCTTCGGATACACCATCCTGAACGACGTCACTGCCCCGAGAGACGCGCGAGAGGACGCATACGAAGCTTACAGGCGCGACAGGTCGACGGGGGAGATCAAGAAGACGACGATGAGGGGGCCGCTGTTCAGGTCCAAGAACCACGACACGTTCTGTCCCATGGGCCCGTGGGTGATAACCCCAGACGAGTTCGACGCGTCCAAGGGCCACCTGATGGCCACGCTCTTCAACGGCCAGCTGGTCCAGGAGGGCTCGACCTCCGAATATATCTTCGGACCGGCAAAGCTCGTATCCTACCTCTCAGGGTTCCTCACCCTAGAACCAGGGGATGTCGTCTCCTGCGGGAGCGTGGGGTGGACCAAGGAGGCCATCGGGGACCTTGACCCCACCGAATTCGTCATCTCCCCAGCGGGGGGGACCCTCCAGCTCGAGATCGAGGGCCTAGGAAGCCTCAACAACCCCGTCGCCCCCGCCCTGGACCCCTGATCCAGGTCTGACGGAAGGCATCGAACTCCAGTACAGGAAATAGACCGCGACGACGGATGCGGCCGTCGTGATGATCGCGAAAGCGAAGAGGCCAGCGTCCCCCAGCCACCCCTGGATCAAACCGCCTGGGAGTGGTCCGAAGCTCCATAGAGTGGAGTTTACAAGCGAGAAGACGCCCAGGTATTCGGCCGTCCGCCCCGCCGGCGCCATCTTGCTCACCCAGCTCAGCATCGCGGGGCTCAAGAGCGCGAAACCCATGGAGTAGATGATCCGCGCCGGGACGAGCTCCGGCCAGGCGCCCGAGACGACGTAGATGACCAGCGCAACACCTACGGTCATAGTCCCATACACGTATCCTCGGATCTCCCCCAAGGTGTCGACCTTGCTACCAAGCTTAGTCGCCAGGAGGGCGGTAGTCCCCAGCCCAGCGACCGCTATCAGGCTGACCTCGAAGTAGTTGGCCCCCAAGAAGTAGGCATAGGCCCCGATGAAGGCCGTGACCGCCCCCGTCCCGATGGCCCTGACGGAGGTGGCCAAGGAGAAGACGACCACGCCCTTCATCTCTCTGAGAGGGCGGCGAGACATGGAGGGCTTCACCGTGCTCTCAGGGAGCGCGAAGACGAGCAGCAGTAGGTCTGCCGCGATGAAGAACCCGACGAGGTAGAAGATGGCGTCGATGCCGATGTATTCCGAGACCAGCCCCGCCGCGACCACCCCGGCTATGGAACCCAAGGCCCCCACCTGGCTGAGGAATCCGTACCCCCGTCCGCGGTCCCTGGAAGCGGTGACGTCGGCCACGTAGGCCTGAAGGGCAGTCCCCCCGACCGACAGGATAGTCTCCCCGATGAGGAAGAACGCGCTGATGGCAATGAAACCGCCGAGGAAGGGGACGAGGACGAAGAAGGGAAGCGACGCTGCCTCTGATACAATGAGGAGGAGGCGCCTCCGCCCCATCCGGTCTGAGAGCCGACCCGCGAACGGTCCGGTCAGGCTGGCAGCCACGTAAGCCGCAGAGAAGGCGGTGAGCGCCGCAGCGACAGAGACTCCGTCCTTCTCGACGACGTAGAGGACGAAGAAGACGGTGAAAAGGCTCGATCTGTTGTTGGACAGCATCTGGTAAAGAGAGAGTATCAGGAGGGTGCGCCCCCCAGACCCACGCCCGGGGCTACCTTGGGCTGCAGGGGAGGTGCGGGGCAATCGGCGTCTCGAGAAGGCGCACCAGGGTTCTGCGCTTAAGGCTTCCATCGTCGTGCCACAAACATTCAATTAGAATGCCGGCAGCGGTCTCCCGGAGGAAGGGATGGGAGCCAAGAGCGGAAGAGAGTTCCTCCAGCGGCTCGACTCGACCACCCGGGAAGTGTGGTACGGAGGGGAGAAGATCACCGGCGACGTGTCCAACCATCCGGCGTTCAAGGGCGTGGCCAGGTCCATCGCAGCGCTCTACGACATGCAACTGAAGCCAGGGCTCAGGGACGTGATGACCTACGAGTCCCCTACGACCCACGAGCCAGTCGGGACGAGCTTCATGCAGCCCAGGACGAAGGAGGACCTGGCAAAACGGACCGCCATGATGACGGCTTGGGCCAACTACTCCGGCGGCATGATGGGTAGGACGGCGGACTACTTGAACAGCTCCATCATGGCCATGGCGGCGGCAAAGGAGTTCTTCGGGAAAGGGGAGACTGACTTCGCATCCAACATCTCGAGATACTACGAGTACGTCCGGGAGAACGACCTGATACTCACACACACGCTCATCAACCCTCAGGCCAACAGGAGCGTCGGGCCGTCGAAGCAGGCAGACCCCTTCATAGCGGCCAGGGTCGCCGACAAGACGTCGGAGGGGGTGGTGATGAGGGGCGCGAGGATGCTGGCGACGCTCCCCATCGCCGACGAGATCTTGGTCTTTCCGTCTACGCTCATAAGATCGGGGCAGGACGACGCCCCATACTCCATCGCGTTTGCCATCCCGGTGAGCGCCAAAGGACTGAAGTTCGTCTGCAGGGAGTCGTTCGCGGCAGAGTCAGCCTACGACCATCCGCTCGCGTCACGCTTCGACGAGCAGGACGCAGTAGTGGTCTTCGACGACGTCCTCGTCCCCTGGGACAGGGTCTTCGTACTCGAGGATCCGGATAGGGCGAACAGGGTCAACGACGCCACCGGCTCCGTTGTGTTCATGGCTCATCAGGCGACGGTGAGGGAGGCGGCGAAGGCCGAATTCATGGCAGGGCTGATGACGATGGTCGCCGAGACCATCGGGGCTGACGCGTTCCCCCAGGTGCAAGAGAGAATTGCGAACGTACTTCTGACCGCGGAGACGATGAAAGCGTTCATCAGGTCGAGCGAGGCAGGGGCGAAGGTGAGCCAGTGGGGCGTGATGACCCCCGACTACGTCCCGCTCAACTCGGCCAAAAACCTGTGGCCCAGGCTGGCGCCTGAACTGGCCGCCGTGATGAAGCAGACGGGGGCGAGCGGGTTGATGGCGATACCCCCGGAGGGGGTGCTCGGCTCGGAGGTGCGGAAGGACTTCGACAGGTATTACCAGTCGAAGACTGCGGACGCAGAGGAGAGGGTGCGGCTGTTCAAGATGGCGTGGGACGCGGTGGGGAGCTCGTTCGGGGGGAGGCAGGACCTCTACGAGAGGTTCTTCTTCGGCGACCCGGTGAGGATGGCGAGCGCCTACTACGCTTGGTACGACAAGGAGCCATACAGGCAAAGGGTGAAGGATCTCCTGCACTGGAGGGAATGATGGCGTTGGGGCGGGGCTTCGACGTGGTGAAAGCGGGTCACATCGAGATCCTTGTCACCGACATCGAAGAGGCGAAGAGGTTCTACGTAGACACGCTGGGCTTCGCTCTGACAGAATCAGACCCCGGCCACCTGTACCTCCGCGGGCTCGAGGACAGGCAGCACCACTCCGTGACTCTGACGGAGTCTGACGCACCTGGGGTAGACCACTTCGCGTTCAAGGTCAGTGACGAGGCGGGGCTCGACGCCTTGGAGGGCCTCGCCAGGGAGAAGGGGTGGTTTTCGCGCTGGAAGAAGCCAGGGGAGGAGAGGGGGGTCGGGAGGGCGCTCGTAGTCGAGGACGGGTTCGGGTTCCCTGTAGAGTTCTATGCAGAGGCGGAGCCTCGAGAGTGGCTGCTCCAGAAGTTCCAGCATTACAAGGGGGCCAAGGTGATGCGCCTCGACCACTTCAACGTCATGCTCCCGGACGTCGCCTCTGCCTACGACTGGTACGTTAGAGGGCTGCGGTTCGGGTGCACAGAGCTTACGGAGACCGAGGGGGAGAGGCCCGACCTCTGGGCCGCCTGGCTCAGGAGGAAGCACACCTGCCACGATGTTGCGCTCACCACCGGGAAAGGCCCCAGGGTGCACCACGCGGGGCTGACCGTGGCCGATAGGGTCTCGATAATGGACGCGGCCGACGTCCTCGCGGCAAACGGCTACGCGAAGAGCATCGAGAGGGGCCCTGGGAGGCACGGGATTTCGAACGCGTTCTTCCTGTACCTTAGAGACCCGGACGGGAACAGGATAGAGCTCTACACTGGTGACTACCTCAGCGCCGACCCCGACTGGGTCCCCATCAGGTGGAAGCTGAACGACCCCCAGAGACAGACGTTCTGGGGTGCCCCGACGCCGCAGAGCTGGTTTGACGACGCGATGCTCGTTCGCTCTCCCAGGACGGGGGAATTCGCCGGCGTCTCCGGCCCCAAGATCAAGGACAGGCCTGACTACCTGCTGGCGGCGAAGTAGCTACCAGACGATGTCAGACGGTGGCGCCGGCGAGTCACCGCGCTCCGTGGTGGTGTACTGCTGTCCGTAGTAGACCAGGGGCCGCCTCGGGGATGCGACGCTGGCCCCCAGCACTTCCGCCACGACGATGGAGTGGTCCCCCGCGTCGAAGAGGCGCCAGGGGCGGCACTCGATGGCGGCCCTCACCCCCGCGATGATGGGCGAACCTGTGACACCTTTGGAGTGCTTCACCCCCTGGAACCTGACCCGGGCCGTCGTCCTCCCGGCGAAGCGGTCGGATATCGTCTTCTGGTCGTCTGCGAGGAAGTTGACGGCAAAGGCCGGGGCGCTGCAGAAGAAGTCGTGTTGGGAAGTGCTCTTCGCGACGCAGAACAGGACGAGGGGGGGCGCAAGGGAGACGCTGGCGAATGAGCTCACCGTCAGACCTCTGGGGCCGTCGGGGCCCTCGGCCGTGACGACGGTCACCCCCTGGGGATAGACCCTCATCACCTGCTTAAGACTCGACTGGATGTCCTCGCTCAAGGGGCGGATTCCTCACGAGGCGCGAGGCCGGTTCTGTTTAAAATGTTGTGAGGAACAAAGGTTCCCGCTGACGGCGCGTGGATTCTAGGAGTCAGCGCAGGAGCCGGAGGATAGCAGGTCTTTCCGCGAGCTGGCGCTCCGCTGCTTCGGGTTGATGGCTGCCATGGCGGCGGTCGGGTCTGTCATGATGCGCTTTGTAAGGGGGTTGAGCTACCTAGACTCCGATTTCGCCAGTTTGATGGCGATGGGCCAGGGCCGCCTATCGATATCTACCCGGTGTCTGCGATATGAAAGAAGTTCGCGTCTGTACTTGCGTTTGTTTTGGGGGTCCGAGGTCACAGCGCTCCTCTTCCTCTTCGGGCCGTCCATAAGGACGGTCCCAAGGCTGAGCGAGGAGGAGATGGACGAACTAGAGAGTGGTAGCGAAGAGGCTTCAGCGGTGGGAGCCCCCGCGCCTGGATACCGACGTCTGGCGTCCTCAGTCCGCCTTCTCTCCGAGGATTTCAGAGACCTGGTTCTTGATTTCTCGGAGCCTTTCCAGGTGCGACGCGACATCTCCCCTGCCTGCGCGCTTCAGGTCCTGCACGTAGGAGAGGGCGTTGTGGGCTTGTTCGAGCGCGTCTGCCAAGCCCATCGGAACCTCCGAGGCCGGCCCGAAGGGGCCGCCTGATTCATACCGCCCCTTTTCTGTGAGCTCGAACCTCCCGTCGTCCAGCTTTCTAACCAGCCCTTGGGACAACATCTCCTTCATCAGTGGGTAGATCGATCCAGGGGTAGGGCGCCACCATCCCCTCGTGATTGACTGCACTCCGTCCATAAGTTCGACCCCGTTCATCGGGGAAGAGGAGAGGAGGTACATCACCATGTGAGGGAGCCCCCTCTTCCTCCTTCTGGTCATCGCGAACCTGAACGGCCACAAGACGACTGCTACCACGGGGGACGACATATAGATATTTCTATCAGATATTCCGTTTCTATATTTCGATAAGCTTAAGTGGCTCTCTCTCACCCCAAAAAGAGAGGATAGGCGATTTGGCGTCTCCTTATGGCGAGAGATCCCGCGGGGGGTTGCACTGGCTTGGATGGGTCGTCTTTGGGCTGGTGCTCGTCGCAATCATCGCTTTCTTCGGCTCGATGTCGGCGATTGGTTTCTATCCTCAGGGGATGCTCGCCGGTCCGCCCTACTATGGGTGGTACTTCTTCCCCTTCGGGCTGGTGTTCTTCGTCATCTTCGTGGTGATAATCTTCAGGCTGGTCTTCTGGGGCTTCGGCGGGTGGGGGTGGAGGCGGGGGTACTGGTACTCCAGCGCCTACAGATATGGAGACCCGCGGGAGATCCTGCGCTGGAGATACGCCAAGGGCGAAATCACGAAGGAACAGTTCGACCAGATGATGAAGGACCTGGAGCAGCACTAGCTCGGCTAGCCTTCTTCCGAACTGATTTAACGACCTTCGGGCCTCCTCCGCCCGTGGACGCGGCGGTCGTCAGGAGAGGACGGAGGAGCGACTCCAAGGAGCTGATTAAGCTCGTCGTCGCTCTCGCCAGGTTCGAGAAGCTCGACCCTCCGAGCGCTACGGCGAAGAGGAGGCTGCTCGACGACATCTTCAGGAAGAAGAGGGTCCACCTCTTCGTCGCATCTCAAGGGAGGAGGCTGGTCGGGTATGCCCTTTACTTCTACAGCTACTCTTCATTCCTGGCTAAGCCCACGCTCTATCTCGAGGACCTATTCGTGTCAGCGGAACGCAGAGGGAGCGGCGTTGGGACTGAGCTTTTGAGGCGGTGCGCCGAAGAAGCGCTGAGGAAAGCGTGCGGCAGGATGGAGTGGGCTGTGTTGACCTGGAACGAAGAGGCCCTGGGGTTCTACGAGAGCATCGGCGCGGAGCGAATGGCAGGATGGTACTTGTATCGGCTCGACGAGAAGTCCATCAGTAGCTTCGCGGGGGGGTCGATTCCGACGGGCCGCTGAGAGAGTCGTCCCCTTGTCTGTTATATCGGTACGAGGCTGATAGACCGCCATTCATTGATAGGGAGAGAGCTCGTAGCCCCTTGGCGCGTCGCTCTTCTCGGACGGAGCTTGAGGGGCGGGAGCAGATGCTGGAACGCTGCCGTCTTTCTTCTTGACGGACTTCCGTCTGGCGGTTTTCCTGGGTTTCTTTGGCATGACCGGACGGGTCGGCGGTAGCCATAGTTATAGAAATCGGGTCGTTCCCAAACCAGAACAACGGCCGGGAGACCGCTTCGCGGGACGTTTGGAACGCGAAAGGACGGCTGACTCAAAGCGTGACTTGCCGCTCTGACGCCCGGGTCCACTGCGAAGAGGTCGGTCGCGTCTTCGGGTCGGGGTCACGGCTCGGGCGCCGTCAAGAGCGGCAGACCATGGCCATCGCGGACGGGGTTGAGGTCGCCCGGCTGGCAGACAAACTCCGAAACGCGACCAGGAGTGACCATGCACGAGAGGAGGCAGAAAGCACCTACGCTGTGAGGCGCTAGGCTCGCCGTGTTAGACACTGGCGCGTTCGCCTAGGTGCACCCCGCTCAAGTACGCGCCGAAGCACATCGCCCACAGCACGAATGGATAGACGATCAGACGCTCTGTCAACCCGGCGACCGAGACGCCGCTGTAAACGAACACCGGGATGGAAACAAGCGTGATAACCCCGAGGACGACAGAAAAGTAGCGGAATGGGGCTTTCGTCAGTCTGACCGCGTACACCGCAGAGACACCGCCGAAGACGAATGTCGTGAATGCGCCGATGCTGTGCATCCCGGCAGCTCCGAGAGATGAGTTCCCTGGGAAAAGCGAGACGATGATCGCCCCGATTCCAGGGAGGAGATAGAGGACCCCTACGATGGTCGTCCTTCCGCCGACTGCGGTCGCCCGGAACTGGTTCTCCGTGAAAAACAGGAGGTAGCCCGCCACTAGCAAGAGGACGCCGCTCGTAAATAGCATGCCGTTCCACAGGAGGTAGGTGTTCGCCCCAATGGCGCCAAGGTCGCTCAGGTAGTATGTTCCCACGTCGTAATTAGGATAGGTGCCTTCGGCCACCATGTTTAGCAGGAAGAAGACCAGGCCACCCGCTATGAGTATAGAACCGGCGACCCTCACCCTCGAACTACCCCCATCGGCCCCAACAGAGGGGCTCGACTCTGGCACGCCAACGGGAGGTCGCCGGCCCGCCGGACTTAAACCCACGCTTCACACCTACTTGGATGGCCAGTACGTTCATCGGCTCTAGAGACGTGCGTGGGTTCGCAGGCGAAGCCATCGCAGGGCGTGCACCCTCCGAAGGACTTACAAACACAATCAAGGAGACTCGGCGCCAATGCAGGACGTAGTGCTCTTCAAAGACGCGCGTGGCGCGGACAAATTCCTCCTCGGTGGCAAGGGCTACGGCCTGGCTGAGATGACCGCCCTGGGGCTCCCTGTCCCTCCCGGATTCACCATCACCACTAAAGTCTGCAAAGAATACTACGCCAACGACGGGAAGGTCCCCGACGGGCTCTTCGACCAGGTCAGGGCAAAGATAGCTGACATCGAGAAGCAGACCGGGAAGAGGTTCGGAGGGGAGGAGAGACCGCTCCTCTTCTCCGTCAGGTCCGGAGCCCCGTTCTCGATGCCCGGGATGATGGACACCATCCTAAACCTTGGAATGAACGACATCACAGTGAAGCGGGTGGCTGAGATGACCAGGAACGAGAGGTTCGCCTACGACTCGTACAGGAGGCTCATCCAGATGTTCGGGAAGATAGCTATGGGGGCGGACGCCGAAGAGTTCGAGAAGGTTCTCGAGGCGAGGAAGAAGGCCGCGGGGGCGAAGATGGACATCGACCTCTCGCCCCAAGAGCTTAGAGGAGTGGTCGAAGAGTTCAAGCGAATAGTCAAGGAGCAGACAGGGAGAGAGTTCCCGCAGGACCCCTTCGTCCAACTAGAGATGGCCGTGGTGGCCGTGCTCAGGTCATGGAACAACGAAAGGGCGAGGGAGTACAGGAGGTTCTACAACATCCCGGACGACCTCGGGACTGCTGTGAACATTCAGACCATGGTCTTCGGCAATTTCGGGGAGAACTCTGGCTCTGGGGTCGGGTTCACCCGCAACCCCTCCACGGGGGAGAAGAAGCTCTTCGGCGAATACCTCCCCAATTCACAGGGCGAGGACGTGGTGGCCGGGATACGGACCCCGGTGAGCATCGATGGGATGCACCCGGCCCTCAAGGCCCAGCTTCAGGACATCGCGGAACGGCTGGAGGCGCACTTCAAAGACATGCAGGACTTCGAGTTCACCGTCGAGGACAACAAGCTCTACACTCTCCAGACGAGGAACGGGAAGAGGACGGCGCAGGCGGCGGTGAAGGTCGCTGTAGACATGGCGAAGGAGGGGCTGATCACACCCGCCGAGTCGGTAGCGAGGGTGGAGCCGGACCAGCTCGAAGCCCTGCTTCACAGGAGGCTGGCGCCGGGCTCGACGGACAAGCCGGTGGCGAGGGGCCTGGACGCTTCCCCAGGCGCGGCTTCAGGGAAGGTGGTGTTCGACACGGAAGAGGCGGCATCCATCGGCGGGTCGCAGAAGATCATACTCGTCCGCCCTGAGACCACCCCAGAGGACATCAAAGGGCTGATCGCGTCTCAGGGGGTGCTCACGATGCGGGGCGGCATGACGTCCCACGCGGCGGTGGTGGCCAGAGGTATGGGGAAGCCCGCAGTGGTGGGTTGCAGCGAGATAGCGATATCAATGGAAGAGGGGTTCTTCACGACAAAATCAGGGGAGAAGATAGTCAAGGGCGAGACCATAACAATAGACGGGACGACAGGGTCGGTGTACAGGGGCGTGGTCAGGATGGTGGACCCGGAGCCGACGCCTGAGCTGAGTGCCCTCCTCGAGTTCGCCGACAGGATCAAGCGCCTTGGCGTCTGGGCCAATGCGGACACCCCGGAAGCCGCGGCGAAGGCGAGGGAGTTCGGAGCGGAGGGGATAGGGCTGTGCAGGACTGAGAGGATGTTCAACGACCCGAAGCGCCTCCCCATAGTGAGGGAGATGATCATGAGCCTGGACTCTGAGATGAGGAAGAAACATCTCTATCGCCTCTTCCCTTTCCAGCTCTCCGATTTCAAGGGGATATTCGCAGCGATGGAGGGGAGGCCCGTGGTTGTGAGGCTCCTCGACCTGCCCCTTCATGAGTTCCTCCCCTCCGTGGAGGAGCTGCTCATCGAGATACAGGGGTTGAAGGAGAAGGGCGCCCCGGATGAGGAACTGAAGAGGACGGAGACCATGCTCAACCGTGTGAGGCAGCTCTCAGAGCACAACCCGATGATCGGGCATCGCGGGTGCCGCCTGGCGATAACCCACCCTGAGATATACGAGATGCAGACGAAGGCAATCCTCGAGGCGGCTGTGGAACTCGACCGAGAGAAGAGGGGACGGGCGAGGGTCAAGATTATGCTCCCCCTCATATCTTCGGTCGAGGAGTTCAAGATACTGAGGAAGGTCGTCGAGTCGGCTGCCGAAGAATCGTTCAAGGAACTCGGTGCGAAGGTCGACTACCAAATCGGGACCATGATCGAGACCCCTAGGGCTGCGGTCACTGCAGGAGATATAGCGAAGTATTCGGACTTCTTCTCCTTCGGCACCAACGACCTGACCCAGACCACATTCGGATTCAGCAGGGACGACGTCGAAGCGAAGTTCATCCCGAAGTATCTGGAAGCCGGGATTTTCGCCCGGAGCCCGTTCGACTCGGTAGACACAGTCGGGGTCGGGCGTCTCGTTAAGCTCGCAGTCCAGGAGGGGAGGAGGACCAATCCCGGACTGGAGGTCGGCATCTGTGGGGAGCATGGGGGGGACCCCAAGAGCATCTCCTTCTTCGACGAAGCGGGGCTGGACTACGTGAGCTGCTCGGCGTTCAGGGTGCCGGTGGCGAGGCTTGCGGCCGCCCATGCCGCCCTCTCAGAGAAGACGAAGGCGGTAACCGCATAGTTCTCCCCGGCGCTGCAGCCCCCCACGGTGCTGCTACCCGTACTTGAAACATCGATATAACGACAGGTGGATGGAAAAGCAGCGTGGGCGGCGCAGAGGAAGGCACCAAGAAGGGGAGGGCCCTGTTCCGGAACGCTGGGTTCCTCCGCTATATCGCTATGAGTGGTTTCTCGAGGACGGCGTCGTCTGTCTTCGGGATAGCCGTGGTCTGGGTTGTCTTCGAGACAACGAAGTCTGTCATTGATGTGGGCATCGTGGCGTTCGCCGAGGCCGTGACCACCATCGCGTTCACCCTCCCAGGCGGGGTCTGGGTGGACAGGTACAGCCGGAGCAGGCTCCTGGCCCTGTCCAACCTGGTCAGAGCGGCAAGCCTCGGCCTCCTCGCGGCGGTCATCGCCGTGTATGGATTCCAACTCGCTGTCGTCGTGGCTGTGGCTGTCGCGTGGTCAGGGGCAACTGAGCTCTACAGGTCATCCAGCTACTCGTACCTTCCTGAGTTGGTGGGCCCCGGCGAGCTTTCTGACGCCAACGGGGTCACCAGGGCGAGCACCGCTGTTGTCGCTTCCGCCTCCAACGCCATGGGTGGAGGAATCATCGCGTTCGCAGGGGCGGTGGTCGCATTCGCCTACGGAGCCATTGGGTTCGCCGCCGCGGCGGCCTTGGCCCTACTCCTCTATGCCCGGTCGGTCCCCACACATGCAAAGTCATTTGTCCGTGCGGGGATGCTGTCCGAGGTGAGGGCCGGAATGGGCTGGCTGGTTTCGCAGCGGGGCCTGCTGTACCTCTCGATTTCAGCCACCGTGTTCAACTTCCTCGGAGGCGCGGTCTACTACTATCTAGTGGTCTACATGGTACAGGGGGTCGGCCTGGGGGCCTTCGCCTTCGGTGTGGCAGCCGGCGCGAACGTCTTCGGGGCAGCGCTCGGTTCACTCGCCCTGGGCCGGACGGGGGGCCTCTCACGGGCTGGGATAGCTTGGGTACTCGGAGTGGGGAGCGTCCCAGGGGCCCTCTATCTCCTGATGGGGCTTGAGCCCCTCTTGGCAGTCGCCGTCGCGGCGCTCTTCGGGATCGGGTTCGCGCAGGGGTTCGGAGGGAACGCGTGGCTCACCGCCGCGCAGAACATAGTCCCGGAAGGGATGAGGGGGCGCTACTTCGCCATAGACGGATTCTTCAGTTTCATCGGCGGCCCTCCCGCGATTGCGGCCGGGAGCCTGATGATAGCGGTCTTAGGGGTCCTCCCGGCATACACATACATAGGCGCTGCCCTCCTTCTGGCTTCGTTCGGTTTCGCCACCCTAAGGGACCTCTGGAAGCTCGATGGGAGGCCAATTGGAGCGCAGAGGCGCCCCTGACATTTAGGGGCCTATGTGGGCACCGCCTTCACGGTTGAGAATCGCATCGAGTCGGTTCGCGAAGGCCCGATTGGCCTGAGGAGTTAGGGCGGCGATCATCAGAATCGGGCTCCGCGGGGGGACCAGGGCGCGAAGACCTTCAGGTGCACCACGGCCGGAAAATCTACCCCCTCAGCCCGGTGAAGCCGAGCTGGCACTACGGCCTTCGCAGGTGCGCCTGCGGCTCCCAGGTGTTGAGCGATGGGTTGGACGCGCCGGTGGCTGAGGGGAAGCTGCGAATGTGCGAGGACCTCGGGGTGGTCGTCGTCACCAGGGACGGAGCGGCTTACTATATCTGGTTCTAGTCGACGGCCGGGGCGATCCAGGAATGGGTAGACGAATAACTGGCGAAGGGAGAGGAGGTGGGTGCAAGTGGCGGCCTCCCGGTGGTAGACGCCTTCCGATGTGATGGCCTGTCCGCCTCGAAGCGTCCGCTGCGAAAGGAGATTTAGGGAGAAACGTCGATGGGGCCGCTGGGATTTGAACCCAGGATCGCCAGCGCCCCAGGCTCACCGTGACTTTCGGTCACTCTGGTATGCTGGACCAAGCTACACTACGGCCCCACGTAGCCGGGCCGAACCTGGTCTCAGTTTAAAGGTTCGCAGAGAGATTTGACGGGGAGCTACGCCAGCCTGAGGGTCTCCAGGACCTTCGCGTAGGCATAGTCCGAGGGGTCCTCCTTGTAGGAAGCGAGCAGCTCCTTCAGCTTCTCCGTGTCCCGGATCCCAAGCGCCCTCTTCATGGCAGGGGCGACGGCTCCCCCGACGAAGAGGTATTGGGCGGCGGTGGTCACGTTCTTGGGCCGCCTCCGGGTCCCCGCGGACTCGAAGTCCATGATCCATGGGACCTCCTCGGCTATGACTGCGTGCTTCCTGAGATTGCTGAGCTGCCCGTGGTCGATGCCCATGATATCGAGCTTCCTGCACTGGTTGAGCAGCCCGTGGACCAAGGCCCTGGCCCTATCCCTGCTGCCGGGGCCACGCAGCCGCTTAAGCCAATCACCCAGCTCCATGGGCTCGAGGAGCTTCATCATGATGACGTCTTTGGTGTGGGCGTAGACCTCGGGGCCGACCCCAACTTTGTTCGCCAAGGTGGCGATTCTGACCTCCTCTTCCATGCTAGGCCTGTTGGCGTCAGTCCTCCTGATCTTCAGGGCGCAGGGTCGGCCGCGGGCGAACGCCTTTACAACCACCCCTACCGTCCCGAGTCCCAGTATCCCCAGCCTCCCGACCCGTGTGCGCCCCTCGAAGACCAACTCCTCTACCCCTAGGGTCCCGAGCTGCTTGATCCTCGACTCAGCCTCTTTCAGAGAGACCCGCGGGTAGGCGACGACCTGAATGTACGGAGTCCGCGTGAGCTGACTTAGGTCAGCGCGCTCCGATGACGTCCGAAGTGATCTCCCTGACTCCATTTCTCAACCACCGCCACCTCGAGGCCGCCTGGGACAGGGCCCTCCCTCGGAGGACCCTGGCGCTCCTCTTCATCCCCGACTCGACTTCCTTCGACGCTCCTATCTGACCCGCTCTCCCCCGCGCGACGGCCGTCAAGAAAACCATCAAGTCTGTATATTCTCTCGGGATGAGAATCCTGACCCTCGCTTCGCCGTCCACCCATACTAGCCGGGAAATCTTCGAGTTGGCCCTCAGGAAGGCCTCTACGTCCTTCTGCCTGTCTACCGTCGGACCAACCCTCTGGGTCAGCGCAGGGAGCTCCCCTAACTCGGGGAGGAGTATGATGGCGCTGTGCTCTAGGTTGTCGGACGCGGCAAGCGACCTTGCCACCCGGAACCCCTCCTCCTCTAGGTGCCTGACGAGGTGCTTGGTAGTCTTCCTGAGCTCGCCCCAGAGGGTGTCCTCGGGGAGGGGCGCGTGGGAAAACACCACCGCCATGACCATCTCGTCCAGGGTAGACCGGGCTCTGCGCGGCAACTCGCTGAAGTAAGCCGTGGCGGGGCGCCTTAGAAACTCTCTGCAGGCGAGTACCATTCGCCCAAGGCTCTCCGCCGACACGGCGGTCCCTAGGTCCCTCCTGTCGTCGACGGGGTCCATGAGGGTGAACGCCTTCCCCTCGCGGGGGAGCGGGTAGGAAGCGAACCACTCGGCAACCTTCCTGAACCCTCCCAGCTTCATGACGAGGACCTCGGCGACATAACCGCTGAAGCCTTGGCGGCGGATCTCCGCCCCATAGACGCCGACGGCTTCCATGAAAGCCTTGAGCAGCCTGACCTGCGCCTTCGTCTCTTCCGGGAGGGCTTTGATCAGTTCGACATGGAAGGGGGACCTGTCCGCGGCGCTCTTCCACTCCCCCATCCTCACGTCGAAGCAGGGGACGATGTTCACCCTCACGCCGTCGACGGTCGCTTCCGTGTAGGGGTGCTGGGCGAACTTCTTTCCGACAGGGTGGCCCCTGGTTGCTTCCTCCCCTATCTCGAGGCCCACCCTCTCGAACTCTTGTTCGGGTGTAGAAGGGTCGAACTTCACGAATATGTCCAGATCCACCCTGCGGGGGAGCCATGTCCCCTTCGCGAACGAACCCCCCAGAAGGACCCCCCTGGCCTGCGGGTGCCGCGCCGCCGCGGCCTCGGTCTTCGACACAAGCGAAGAGGCCAATGCCCTGACCCTGGCAGCCTCGGCGTGCGAAGGGACCACCCCTCGCTCCGCGATGGCGGCTACATCCTCCGCGCAGGTCATCTAAGCCGGTACACCCCGATGTCAGTGTAGACAGGTCCGGCAGGCGTCAGCCTGCTCGACTTCAGCTTGAGCTCGGTCAGCTTCACAGGCCCGAAAGAGGCTTCCGAAGCCTCCCCTATGCGGGCCGAGAGCCCTCTGGTGTTCTTGGGCGACCTCACTCTGGCGAGGGTGACGTGCGCCTGGAAGCGCCTGGTGTCGCTTTCTCCTATCCCCGCAAGCGCCGCGGACACCTCCTTGGCAATGGGCTCGATGAGGAGGCTGTCTGCTCTCGAGACGCCGGCCCAGACCACCCTTGGCCTAAGCCTGTCTGGGAACGCCCCCACCCCCTTCAGCTCGACTTCGGCCCCATGCGAGGGAAGAGCTGCCAGCCTGGACTTGGCCTCTGCAGCCGCCGCTTCAGTCACTTCTCCGAGGAACTTCACGGTGAAGTGGAGGTTTTCCCTTTCCACTTGCTTGATGTCGGCTCCCGTCGCTGTGAGCTCCCGCTGGAACCTCACAAGCGCGTCGAGAACGGGCCCAGGCAAGTCGAGGGCAACGAAGAGTCTCATCTGCCTCAGGTCACCCCGTGGTTCCTTTAAATTCGCTATCGGTCGGGCAGTGGGCAGATTGCTACGCATTGTGGCAGTGACGGGTATGCCAGGGGCCGGAAAGTCTACCGCGACCGAGCGGCTCGTAAGCAGAGGGTGGAAGCGGGTCGTAATGGGCGACGTGATCAGGGCTGAGACAAGGAGGCGCGGCCTCGAGCCAGACGCGAAGAACACCGGGGAGGTCATGCAGCTCCTGAGGAAGGAAAGGGGCCCCGCCGCCGTGGCCGACCTGTGCCTGGAGGCGGTCGAAAGATCGGGGGCGGAGAAGGTGGTCGTGGACGGCATCAGGTCGCTGGTCGAAGTGGAAGCGTTCAGGAAGAAGGCGAAGGTGCTGCTGGTTGCCGTCGCCGCCTCTCCGGCAAGGAGGTTCGAGCTGCTGAAGGATCGAGGGAGGAGCGACGACCCCCTCACCTACGAGATGTTCGCGTCGAGAGACAGGAGGGAGCTAGATGTGGGGATAGGAGAAGCCATAGCGTTGGCTGACGAGACCGTGTCCAACCAACGGGACTCCCCTGAAGCCCTCGCCATGGAGATGGCCGGACTGGTCGAACGCTGGGAGAAGGATGACGGAGCCTGAGTTCAGGGCCAAACTGACCATCGAAGCCGCTGTTTCCCCGTCGGAGGACCAAGCGAAGGTCGCCCAGGCGATGGCGTGGGTCGTGGGCCTCGGCCCAGAAGCTGTCTCAGTGGACGGAGGTATGGCAAGGCTTTCCAGCGAAGGCCCGAAGGGCCTGATCCGCCTCAGAGACCAACTCAGAGACAGGCATGTCAGGTCAGCTGCGAGGAAGCTCCTACTGAGAGATAGGAAAGACCGTTCCGCCTTCATCATGCTGAACAGACAGGCTGCGGCTGTAGGGGTCGTCGCAGTCTGTGGGAGCCCTGAGGAGTCCCCCCTCGGACCCATCCACCTGACCATCTTGTCTGATGAGCTGGACGCTGTGATCGACTGGCTGACCGGCTACGCCGGCGGATAATCTACCACCAGGGTAAGCCCGTCAGAGGCGGCGACGGTGTCAGGGAAGACCTTCTTCGCTTCCTTCAGAAGCGGTGCGACGTCCGCGTAGCGTGCGCTGAAGTGCGTCAGCGCCAGCCTCCTGACCCCGGCCCTCTTCGCGAGCTCGGCCGCCTCCACGCAGGTACTGTGTTTCCGCTCCAGTGCCTTGTCTTCGTCTGAGCCCCTGAACGTTGAATCGAATATGAGGAGGTCGCACCCCTCGAAGAAGCGAGCTAGCCTCGGAGACGGCCTGGTGTCCCCCGAATACCCTATCCGCCTTCCTGGCCTCGGAGGTCCGGTCACCGCCGAGGAGGGGATATTCCTCCTCCCCACGGTCACCGACCTCCCCTTCTGCAGCGCCGACCACTGCCTCCCCTCTGGGACGCCCAGGGCTTTCGCCCTGTCGGGGTGGAATACGCCGGGGCGGTCTTTCTCTTCGACTATGTAAGAGAAAGCCTCCACGGAGTGCACTGCCCTGGTCGCCTTGACCCTGAACTCCGTGGTCCGGAGGACCACGCCGGGGCGCACGGCCGTGAACCTGATGGGGAAGGTGAGCCCGAAGTTCAGGAGCTCGGAGGTGACTTCGAGCCAGCGCATGAGCCCAGCCGGCCCGACTATGTCCACGGGCTTGCGCCTCTGGGCTAGGCTCATGGTCTGCAAGAGGCCCAGGATTCCCGCGACGTGGTCTCCGTGCAGATGTGTGATGAGTATCGTCATGTCCTTCCCCAGCCCGATGGAGTTGGCCAGAATCTGACGCTGCACCCCCTCGCCGCAGTCCATCAGTATGACTTCCCCTTCCCTCCTGACCGCAATGGCCGGGAGCCCCCTGACGTTGGTCGGAGCGGCAGAGCTTGTGCCAAGGAAAGTTACAGACAGCTTTGCCGAGCTCATCTCCTCCTGAGGACAGATATTGTCCTGGTCATGCGCTTATGAACGTAAAGGTCGTGCTCCTCCAGCAGGAGGAACTCCCCGCCGGCCTCGACTGCGACCTCTTTCTGGTGCATCAGCACTACCGTCGCTCCTGGCCTGGCGACGTCAGCCAGGGTGGAGAGAGCCATTTTCACGACCGCCCCTGGACCGAGCCCACGGGTGCTCGAGGCCCTCCCATAGGGGAGGTCGGTAGCCACAGCGTCGGCTGTGGTCGCCGGGAGTAGCCCCGAGTCTGCGCGCACCACACCGAGCCACTCCTGGCGAAAGTGACGCATGTTCCTCTTAGCTCCTCGCACCATCTTCTCGGCGACGTCGAAGGCAGCGACCCTGCATCCAACCATAGACGCTTCCAGCGGGATGCTCCCGGTACCGGCGAAGGGGTCGATGAAGATGTCTCCCTCGACGCAACGCGAGAGGTTCACCAGGGCCCTGGACAGCTTGGGGAAGATGGCTGCGGGGTGGAAGAAGGGCCTCTCCCGGGGTCGACGCTGTGACCAGCCCTGAGCCATGGTCCCTGGGGAGGTGACCGCAAGATACGCCGTGTCCCCGCCGACGAGGGTCAGCTCGTACTCGGGGGCGCGGAGGTCGACGGTGGCCCGCAGGTCGCCGAGGTAGTCATCTGGGTCAGCGGGGCGGCGCCCCCCTGCCAGGTCGAACTCCCTGAACCTGATCCGGCGACCTTCGAGGAGCTCTGCGGCCTCGGAGGCGTCCCCAACCAACACCCCGACCCGTCGGGCGAAAGCTATCCTTTCGCCTATCCGGAATGGGTCTGCCTCTGAGTCTGCGAGGAGTATCCTCGGCGATGGGGATTCGAATCTCGGAGAGGGGTCGTAGGCGTAGAACAGCGCCTTCGCCTCGGCCGCTTGGATGGTGCCGCCCTCTCCGGAGAGGAGGACCAGAGACCTAGTCTTCAATCGTCCTCAGGTGCGACGCGACGGCGTCGGATACGTCCACCTGGCTAAACCTCCCCGGCACAGTGTTGGTGCAGACGACGGTCTTCACAGAGGCCTTCTCCAATATGTCGAGGGCGCTTCCGACGAAGAGCCCGTGGACGCAGACCGCGATCGCCCGCCTGGCCCCTTGGCTCATCACCTTCTCGGCCGCCGCCCTGGCGGTCCCCCCTGTGCTTATGATGTCGTCGACTATCACGACGTCCTTCCCCTTCACCTCGAGCTTGGAGTCCGCGACGGTGACCTCTCCGCTCACCCTGTCCCTCGTCTTGGCCAGTTGGAGGAAAGGAGCCCCGTAGAGCGCGGCGAAGGCTTCGGTCCGCTTGGACCCCCCGAAGTCGGGGGAGATTACCACGGGGTCCTTTGGGGAGACATTCTCCCTCACATACTCGACCAGGCTCGGGATGGCTGACACGCTGTAGGTGGGGAAGGAGAAGAGCGCCAGCCCCTCAGCAGAGTGGATGTCCACGGTGACCAGTCTGCGGACCCCGGCTGAGCGCATCAGGTGGGCCACGAACCCAAGGGTCACCCCTTCCCCAGGGAGGAACTGCTTGTCCTGCCGCGCATAGGCCAGATATGGGACGACTGCGGTGATCTTCGCTCCTTCCTCGCTGAGGTGGTGGGACGCGAGGAGTAGCTGGAAGAGGTGGTGGTCCGCCGGGTGGTAGGTGGACTGGACCAGGAGGACGTTCTTCCCCGATACCTTGTCACTTACCGTGAACTTCGACTCGCCGTCAGGGAAGACCCTGAACTCGGCCCCCAAGAGAGGGAGGGAGAGCTTCTCTGCTATGGAACGCCCCAAGTCTTCGGAAGCAGGCCCTGGCAGCACCACCGTTTCTGCCACTTGTAACTCGGGTCGGCTCCGCCTCCATCTCTATTTAACGAGTTGCGGAGGAGACAGGCGGACACAGAAACCGTTAAGGACACGCTGATGACGAAGGACAGCGAGTCTTGTTTGGACCAGATTTGTCCTGAGTGCCATGTAGGAATACTCCTGTATGACGCCCCCACCAAGAGATTCGGTTGTAAGAAGTGCGGCGCGTTCCTCACCAGAGACCAGCTTTCAGACGCCAGGTTCAAGGCCAAGATGCCGGAGGAGGACGAAAGGCGCAAGAGGTCGAGGCAGCAGGCGGACTACCTCGAATGGTGGCTCAGCGGTAACAAGGAGAAGTAGACTACAGAGCTTCCGGAGGGTTGACGCTACGGCGGCCTGACGTTACGCCCCGCCATATCTTGGCGAACTTGTCGGCGCAGGCCCTCATCTGCGGGGTGGTGTCGAGACGCAGCAGCTCTTCAGGAAGGACCCACCTATAGGCAGACGACTCGGAGTTCAACCTGACGCGCCTGTCGGTCGGTTTCGCGAGATAGTCGACCAGGACGACCTGTCTCCAGTCCCCCCTTCCAAGCTCGGATGGCATGTAGGTGACAACGTCGAACAAACCCTCTATCTCAACATCCAGCCCCACCTCTTCCTTGGTCTCTCTCACCGCCGTCTGCATCGGCGTCTCGCCTTCTTCGACCTTCCCGCCTGGGAACGCCCAGAGGCCGCGGTTGGGCGCTTGGGCCCTCTTCACCACAAGGAGACGGCCCTCCCTGTGGACCAGGGTCCCGGCGCCGAGGACGATCTTCGGCAGCCGCTTCGCCATAGGGTCACGGCCTCTGCACCTGTTTTAATGCCTGCCTACTTGGGAGTGGCGCCTTGGTCAGGGTCGAGATGCTCGCGGTGGGGAAGGAGCTGCTCATTGGGAGGACAATGAACTCCAACGCCTTTTGGATTGGCAGACGACTGGCCAAGATGGGTTCGATGATCAAAGAGATAACGACCGTGGACGACGACCTGGACGAGATAGGCGCCGCCCTCCTGGGGGTAACCAGCCGCGCGCCTGACTTTCTCGTGGTCGTCGGGGGCCTCGGGCCGACCCCTGACGACATGACGCTCAAAGGAGTTGCTCGAGCCCTGCGCCTGCGACTCGCGCCGAGCGAGGAGGCCCTCCGGCTCATCAGGGCGCACTACGCAACCCGCGGGATGGCTGGAGCCGCGATGACGCCTCCCAGGAAGAAGATGGGGGCCCTCCCGGCGGGGTCAGAGCCGCTTGAGAACGGGGTTGGGACAGCCCCAGGGGTGAGGCTTGTCGCAGGGAGGACGGTGATCTTCTGCCTCCCCGGCGTCCCCGCGGAGATGAGGTGGATATTCAGGAGGTCGGTCGAGCCCGAAATCAGGGCGAAGGTGGGGGTCATATACAGGAGGAACGTCACGATGCGCCTTCTGGGGGTCCCGGAGTCGGCGCTCGCGCCAGCGCTCGCGGCGGAGTTGAAGAGGCACCCAGGGGCATACATAAAATCGCACCCCAGGGGAGCCGTTGGAGGAGTTTCGCGGATCCTGATCGACATAGCGGTGGCGGGCGCAGAGCGGGGTGAAGTCGACCGGGAAGGGAAGGCCATCATGCTTGAGCTGAAGGCGGCGGTGGCGTCCCTAGGTGGGACAGTCGGCGCTGTGGAGAGCACGAACTAGGGATAGTCCGTGGAAGTCACTTTCATAACTGGGACGGCTGGGTCAGGGAAATCCCTCCTCACCGGCGCCCTGAAGGAGTGGTACGTCAACAGGGGCGAGGACGCCATAGCTGTCAACCTAGACCCCGGGGTGGTCGAACTCCCTTACGACCCCGACGTGGATGTGCGGGACAAAGTCCAGCTCCAGGAGGTGATGCAGGATTACGGCCTTGGCCCCAACGGGGCCCTGATAATGGCGGCGGACCTCACCGCGACGAAGCTTGCCGAGATCCAGGACGAGATAGACTCGTTCAGGGCAGAGAACGTGATAGTAGACACACCTGGACAGACTGAGCTCTTCGCCTTCAGGGAGAGCGGGGAGTTCATAGTGGGTGAGACGAGGGCAGACTCGAAGGTCCTGCTCTTCCTCCTAGACCCACTCCTAGCGAGCACTCCGTCCAACTTCCTGTCTCTGGCGCTCCTCTCTGCGTCGGTGGGGCTCAGGCTGAAGATCCCAAAGATAACGGTCCTGACGAAGAGGGACATAGCCAGGGACGGGGTGAAGCGCATCACCGAATGGAGCAAGGACACCAAAGTCTTCGAAGACGCGCTTTCAGCGACCAAAGACGGCGAGCAGTATTCGCTCTACTCAGAGCTCTTCAGGAGCCTAAGACGGCTCTCCTTCGGAACGGACCTCTACCCGGTCTCTTCCACCACACAGGAGGGGATGATAGCCCTCGTGGGGGAGATGACGAGGATAGCGCGCGGCGGGGAAGAGTTCACCGACTGAGGGTCGAGAGGAAGGCCTGCAGGATCTGGCCCAGGGCGACGGGCTTCTCCAGCGGGAGCATGTGCCCCGCGCCCTCCACGAACCGCAGCTCAGACCCAGGTATGTTCGCGCTGAGGTAGCGGGACCAGCTGGGGGGGGTCATCCTGTCCTTGTCTCCGCAGATGACCAGAGTCCTGGCGGAAATCTTCGACAGCCGGGAGCGGACGTCGAACCCCGCGCACGCGAGATAGTCATTGAGGAAGACTGGCAAGTTGGATATCGACAGGGCGGTCCGGGCCTCCCTCCCCAGCCCGAGGTCAATCGCGTGGAAGCTCCAGGGGGTTATCACCCTCTCGATGGTGTCCATGGGACGGGCTTTCAACCCGTCCAGGATCTTCTGGTTCACTTCGAGCTTGGCCGCGGTGCTCACAAGGACCAGGCCGCCTAGGTCGTCTGGGTGCGCGATGGCGTGCGCGATGGCTATGGCGCCTCCCATCGAGTGGCCGCAGACAGCGGGCCTCTCGAGGCCGCTCTCAGCTATGAACCCGTGCAGGGACTCGACGTAGTCGTCTACGCTCCTGCATGTGATTTCTCCATCTGGGTGGCCAGGGAGGTTGACGGCGAACGCATTTGACCCGCCCGAGAGGCACTGCATGGTCCTCCTCCAGAGGAGGTTGTTGCCACCAGCGCCGTGGACCAGCACGACGTCGTATGGGGCGTCGTGGATGGCGAATCCCAGCACAGTATGGACACGCCCGGCGGCTGATTTAACACTCGCGCCGAAACTCTAAAGGAGGACGCAGAGGCGTGCTGGGTGATCAGGAGATGCCGTCGCAAGCGGGCCGCCTGAGGAGGTTGGTCTCTGGAAAGAGGACGGTAGTGGCGCCGGGAGTGTTCAGCCCGGCAGTCGCCAAGCTCGCTGAGAAGTCAGGGTTTGAAGCGATTTACTTCTCGGGGGCAGGGTTCTCGAACCTTTTGGCGCTCCCAGACCTTGGGATAACAACCCTCAGCGAAGTGGCACAGGCTTCGCGCCAGATTACATCGAGGGTCTCCGTCCCGCTCATAGTCGACGCGGACACGGGGTTCGGAGAAGCGCTCAACGTCGCACGGACAGTCGAGGAGATGGTGGCCGCCGGAGTGGCAGCGATTCACATCGAGGACCAGGTCCTCCCGAAGCGTTGCGGGCACCTTGACGGGAAGGAGCTGGTGGACGCCGACGAGATGGTGAAGAAGCTAGTCTCTGCAAAAGAGGCGGCAGGCGGGAGGCTGATGGTCATCGCCAGGACGGATGCAAGGAGCGTGGAGGGGATGGAGGGCGCCGTGGAGAGGGCAGCTGCGTACGCCGACGCGGGAGCCGACATGATCTTCCCAGAAGCCCTTGAAAGCAGGGACGAGTTCAAGGAGATGAGGCAGAAGGTCAGGGTACCGCTGATGGCCAACATGACGGAGTTCGGCAAGACTCCATATCTTTCCGCAGCGGAGTTCCAGGCCATGGGGTACAACATGGTCATCTTCCCGGTGACGGCCTTCAGGGCGGCGATGAAGGCGGTGAAGGTCGCGTTCATGGGCCTGATGGAGAGCGGGACGCAGAAGGGGATGTTGGACTCGCTCATGTCCAGGCAGGAGTTCTACGACCTGATTGACTACTACAGGTTTGAGGCGGCCGACGAGAGGGCAATGAAGGCTGCGAAAGAACTCATGGAGCGAAGAAGATGACCGAACAGGGGGGGACCATCAAGGCGCCTAGAGGCCTCGCCGGTGTGTCTGTCAGCGACACCCGCATTTCGAAGAGCAGCCCAGATGGGGGGCTCGTCTACAGAGGGTATCCCATAGGCGAGCTGGCAGCCAAGGCGACCTTCGAAGAGACGGCTTACCTTGTACTCAACGGGAAGCTCCCCACGCGTGCCGAGTTCAGGGACTTCGCAGCCAGCCTAGCCGCCCTCTCCAAGGTGGACGCCGGTGTCTTCGACATCATGAGATCGCTTGGCCCCGGGGCACACCCCATCGATGTCATGCGGACAGGCGTATCTGCCCTCGGGAGCCTCGACCCAGAGAGGTCCCGGCCTGGGCGGGAGCGCTCTATCGAGTCGAAGATGGCTGTCCTCGCGGCCAATAGCAGAAGGGTCCCGGCAGGGGAGCAGCCCAGGCTTCCGGCTGATGGGGAGGGGTTCGCAGACACCCTCCTTTCGATGCTGACGCAGAGGGAGGCGACCCAGTTCGAGCGATGGGTCTTCGAGCGGGTGCTGATCTTCTACATGGAGCACGACATGAACGCGTCGACATTCACGGTCAGGGTCGTGGCGTCGACGCTCGCGGACCCCTACGCCGCCGCCTCCGCAGGGCTGGCTTCGTTGAAGGGACCTCTCCACGGTGGGGCCAACGAGGCCGCCATGGACATGCTCCTGCAGGTCAGGGACCCCGGCGATGCCAAGAAGTTCGTGGACTCTGCCGTCAGGGAGGGGAAGAAGCTGATGGGGTTCGGTCACAGGGTCTACAAGAGATTCGACCCCCGGGCAAGGCTGTGCAAGCAGTACCTTAGGGAGATGGTACAAAGGCGCGGGGGAGACGACGGCATCTACAGGGTCTGCGATGCAGTAGAGATGGAGATGTGGGAGAGAAAGAGGATACCTCCGAACCTGGACTACTATGCGGCCCCTATATTCTATCTGCTGGGGATTGAGATCCCCCTCTATACCCCTATCTTCGCGGCGAGCAGGGTCTTCGGCTGGATGGCCCACTACAACGAGCAGACGGAGGAGAACAAACTGATCCGCCCTGACTCGACATACGTCGGGCCGACTGGTTTGACCTACAAGCCGATCGACGAAAGAGGGCCCTAGCGGGCAAGGCGCTCGGCGGCGGCTTCGACGCTCAACCTCCCTGCCATGACCTCCTCCGCCAGCTTCCCGGCCTTGGACTCTGAGACAGAAGCTAACTTGGCCAGGACCGCCCCCCGGGCAGTCTCGACTATCATCCCTCGGATCCCCTTCAATCTGAGCGCGGGGTCCCCAGACGCGAACTTTGACCTGGCCACGTCTATGGCGCTCCGCAGGGTCTCGACCCCGTCCCCCGAGAGGGCTGAGACCTTCAGCACCGGCGGGGAGCGGGGCCTGCCCCGGAAGAGCGAGAGGAGGTTCACGACCATGGCGTCGGCCCCTTCGATGTCCGCCTTGTTGACCACATAGAAGTCGCCAGCCTCCATCAGGCCTGCCTTCGAAGCCTGGACCCCGTCGCCGAGCCCTGGCATGATGACCACCACGACAACATGGGATACTCCGACGACCTCGATGTCCGACTGGCCTATGCCTACCGTCTCAAGTATCACGATGTCGAACCCTGCCGCATCCATCAGCCTGATGGCCTGGGACGTCGCCCTGGACAGACCGCCCGTCCAACCTCTGGACGCCATGCTGCGGATGAACACCCCCATGTCGTCTGCATGCTTCGTCATCCGTATCCTGTCCCCGAGGAGCGCGCCGCCGGTGAACGGGCTGCTTGGGTCCACGGCGACGACCCCCACCCTGAGCCCCAGCGAGCGGTAAGACCCGATGAGGCGGTCCACCAGGGTGCTCTTGCCGGTCCCCGGCGGGCCGGTGACTCCGACCACGAACGCCTTGCCTGGGACGCCTAGCCGCGCCAGCATTTCTGAGGCGCCCTCTGGGTCGTCTTCGGCCATCGTGATGGCCTTCGCGAGGGCGGCTCTGTCCCCCCTACGGATGGCTGAAGCGAGCTTCGCGTATTTTGATGCCGTGGCGGCTCCGTCGGCTGGGGCACTTTTATCGGTTCGAAGAGGATTCTTTATCTCTGGGCGGCGGGCGGTCTCACCTGGCATGCTGAGAGGGGGGGAGGACCCCTATTGGGGTAAGAAGGCGAGGTCCGTGGTCGAGGGGCGCTCGAGGAAGGGGACCCTCTACGACGCCAAGGCGATCGAACAGGTCAGAGAGGGGCTGGAGCAGTGGGAGAGGACGGTGTACAAAGAGTGGACAGACAATCGCCCGGAGGGAGCGGATGAGGTCCAGACCGCGTCCGGGATACACGTCAAGCCGCTGTATACACCGGCCGACGTCTCCGACGCCGACTACTCCAGCCAGGGGTTCCCGGGGGTCTACCCCTTCCTTAGGGGAATCTACCCGGACATGTACAGAGGGCGGCTCTGGACCATGAGGATGTTCTCAGGGTTCGGCACCCCGGAGGACACCAACAGGAGACTGAAGATGCTGCTCGGCCACGGAGAGACAGGGCTCAGCATCGCCTTCGACATGCCCACCCTCTACGGCTACGACTGCGACCACGAAAGGGCGCACGGCGAGGTGGGGAGGTGCGGGGTCAACGTCTCCTCGCTCAGGGATATGGAAGTGATCTTCCGCGGCATCCCCCTCGGGGAGGTCAGCACGTCGATGACGATCAACGCGCCGGCCACGGTGCTGACGGCCATGTACGCAGGGGTTGCAAAGAAGCAGGGGGTCCCTATGTCCCGGCTCAGGGGGACGGTACAGGCGGACATGCTCAAAGAGTACATTGCACAGAAGGAGTGGGCCTACCCCCCCGAGGCTCACCTAAGGCTCGTCAGGGACCTGATGGTCTTCGCCACGAAGGAGATGCCGCTCTGGAACTACATCAGCATCAGTGGCTATCACATTAGGGAAGCTGGGTCCAGCGCCGTCCAGGAGCTGGCATTCACGCTCGCAGACGGGTTCGGATACGTGGAACTCGGCTTGGAGGCAGGGCTGAGGGTGGAGCAGTTCGCCCCCCGCCTGAGCTTCTTCTTCAACTCGACCATGGACTTCTTCGAGGAGATAGCCAAGTTCAGGGCGGCGAGGAGGATCTGGGCGACCGTACTCAGGGAGAAGTATGGCGTGAAAGACAAGAGGAGCCTGCATATGAGGTTCCATACGCAGACGTCTGGCGCTTCCTTGACCTGGCAGCAGCCGCTCAACAACATCGTGAGGACTGCCATCGAAGCACTTGCAGCGGTCCTGGGAGGGACCCAGTCCCTGCACACCAACTCCTACGACGAAGCATGGGCGCTCCCCACCGAGCAGGCCGTGGAGGTGGCGCTCCGTACTCAGCAGGTCATCGCCGAGGAGAGCGGGGTCCCCAAGGTCATCGACCCGCTCGGGGGCTCCTACTACGTCGAGTGGCTCACGGCGCAGCTGGAGGAGGAGGCGTACAAGTACTTCGAAAGGATAGACGCCGCAGGGGGGCTCCTGAAGGCGGTCAAGACAGGTTACCTCCAGCGCGAGATAGCTGAGAACTCCTACAGGCTGTCCAAGAGGGTCGAGGAGGGGAAGGACATGGTAGTGGGGGTGAACAAATACGTGAAACCAGAGAAGGAGCCCATAGACACGCTGAAGATAGACTTCCGGGCCCAAAGGGCTCAGACGAAGCGTCTCGCTGCAGTCAAGAGGGAGAGGGACGAAGCAAAGGTGAGGGCGGCCCTGGCGAAGCTGGAGAAGGCCTTCGAGAACGACGACTCGAACGCCATGTATCCTATGCTGGACGCGGTGATGCGCTACGCGACCCTCGGGGAGGTGATGGGAGTCGGCCGGAAAGTATGGGGCTCATACAAGGAGCCCATGCTGTTATAGAAGGCGCACGGGACCCAGCTGAGGACCGCCCACCTGGGCGGAGCCGCAAAAGGTTTTGAATCCCTTCAGCCCCGTGGAAACCAGATTGCCGAGGAAAACCGCAGCCCTCCAAAGGAAGATCAGAATACTGGTCGCCAAACCAGGGCTCGACGGCCATGACAGGGGCGCGCTGGTCCTCGCGCGGGCGTTCAGGGACGCGGGGATGGAGGTGATATACAGCGGGCTGCTGCCGTCCCCGGAGCAGGTCGCCCAGATGGCTGTGGACGAGGACGTAGACGTGGTGGCCCTGTCTCTCCTCAACGGCGCTCATATGACAACATTCCCGAAGGTGAAGAAGCTCCTGGAAAAGAAAGGGGGGGAAAAAATCGTCGTCGTCGGAGGCGGCATAATCCCCGAGGAGGACAAACCGAAGCTGCGGCGGTTAGGGATAACGGGTTTGTACGGCCCTGGGAGCTCGTTCGAAGAAATCGTGGAGCATGTGAGAAGCCGCGTCAGCAAGGAGAGGCGGAAGGATTAGATGCCTGAGCCGGACGAGTTCGTGAAACTCTCGAAGATGAACTTCGACGTCTCGGAGGAGCAGTCGTTGATCCTAGAGCAGGTCGACAGGGCGTGCAAGGAGTTCAGGCCGATCGAGGACAAGTACTATCTTGGGCACAGGGTCAACGACCAAGTCAGGCCGTTCTTCGCCAGGGCGCACCTCCTGGGGCTCCCGGTCTCCAGGAGATACGGGGACGGCCAGGGGGCTGACATGGTGACCTATGCCCTGGCCATCGAGAGGATAGGGAGGGAAGGGACCGGGGTGAGGACTTTCTTCTCAGTGCACATGGCGCTCGGCGAGATGACCGTCCAGCATTGGGGGACCGAGGAGCAGAAGGCGCGCATACTCACCCCTGCCACCAAGGGAGACGCCATACTCGCATTCGGACTGACGGAGCCAAACGCAGGGAGCGATCCTGCTTCCCTCACCACTTCGTTCGAGGAGAGGGGCGGGAGGTACCTGATTTCTGGTCAGAAGATGTGGATTTCGTTGGGCTCGTCTTCGAAATATGTGCTGGTCTTCGCCTATCCAAAGGGGAAGAGGAATGGGATGAACGCGTTCGTAGTCGACACAGCGAGCTCAGGGTTCAAGGCCGAGCTCATACCGCACAAGCTCGGGCTCCCCACGGCCGACACTTCCACCCTGTACCTCGACAAGGTCGAGGTCTCCAAGGAGGATGTCCTGGGGCCCCCCGGGAAGGGGATGTCCGTCGCCCTCTCTGGGTTGATGAACGGCAGGCTGAGCGTAGCCGCCGGCTGCGTGGGGGTCATGCAGGACTGCCTCGACGAGGCGGTGAAATACGCCGGCGTGCGGTTCCAGCACGGCAAGGTGATTGGCAAGCACCAGCTGGTCCAGAGGCACATCGGGCTGATCGCCACGAACCTGGAGGCGGCGAGGCTGCTTCTCCTTAAGGCTGCATTCGTCAAGCAGAAGTACGAAGAGAACCCCCGCAACGTCGAGCTTAGGGACGCCACGGACCTGGCGTGCGCGAGGGCGAAGTACTTCGCTGCAAACGCGTCTTTCGACGCCGCCAACAGGGCGGTGCAGATATTCGGGGGGAACGGCTATTCTCTCGAGAACAGGCCGGCGAGGCACTTCGCGGACACCAGGGTCACAATGATATACGAAGGGGCCAACGAGATCATGGAGCAGAAGCTCGCTTTGGGCGCCCTCGGGAAGGGCTTCGAGGCGTACTCATAGCCTCTGCCTCGGGACCAGGGTCTAGCCGATCGACACCCCCACCGGAAGCGGTCAGCCATGCAGGACCATGGCAAGCAGGAACGCTGCCGTGGATATCACCGCCAACACCACCCCCTTCAGGATCGCCTCGAACTTGGAGGCCAGGGGAGACGGGTTTCCTTGCTCCCGCTTGATCGCCTTGTATGGTCTTGAGGCGCTTATCTCGACGTACGCCGTGAAGAAGCCGAAGAGCCCGGCTCCGACGGATGCGAGACTCAGGCTGTCTGTCTGCACCACGAACCCTGCGATGACTGGGAGGAGACCCCAGGAGGTCGCGAACCAGAGGTCAGTGTGGAACATCCCGCCGAAGAGCTCGAGGTTGTAGGTGAACAAGAAGAAGAGCTCCAACCCTCCCACTAGGAGGAGGAGTGGGGCGTATTCGAGTGCCAGGTAGAGGCCCACCCCCAGAGCTGGGGTCAGGGCCGCAACAGCCAGGGCTGCGAGCTGTCTCCGCGAAAGGAAGGCCCCCCAGGGCCTGTTAGGTGCCATGGCGTCGAAGGAGTGAGCCGATATGCCTACGGCGAGGAGATAGACCACAGCCAGGAGAGCCATCCTCTCGAAATGGACGTCCGGGGCGACGAGCGAGCCGATGAGGACATAGCTGGCGTTCATGAAAGAGTAAGGGTAGAAGCTGAGGCCGACCAGTAGCCTGAAGCGCCTGGGGCCGACCTTCGGTACGTACCACTCCCGCTCGCGCGTGTCTTCGACACCGGACTGGCCCAAGGGGCTCTAGCGTGCGCCTGGCACTATTGACCGTTTCTCGTGACACATGGACCCAAAGGGGATAAGAGGGGACGTGGTACCGCCCGTTGACCGTGGATAGCGAGCAAGCGCCTCGCGATGAGATGAAACTGACGTCGTCGAAGATATTCGCAGGGCTGGCCGGGTCCTATGAGAAGGCCCTTGACTACGCCACCCTGTTCCAAGACAGGCGGTGGAAGTCCTGGGTAGCCCGCCGGCTCAGGGCAGGGAGGGGCGACCTCGTGCTCGACGTCGGGAGCGGGACCCTCGTCCTGGAGGAGTTCCTCGCGATGAAGAAGTGCAGGTTCGTCGCCCTCGACCTAGCTCCGGAGATGATAAGGATAGCATCGGGGAAAGGGGTGCCGAACGTCGACCTAGTGATTAACGGGGACGCGGAGTTCCTCCCGTTCCCGGACAGGTCATTCGATTCCGTGGTCAGCTGCTACGTCCCCAAGTACGTCGACGTGGGGAAGTTCGCGGAGGAGGTCGCTCGGGTGGCCAAGCCAGGGGCGAGCGTGGTGCTTTACGACTTCGCCAGGCCGAGGGGATCGCTCGCCCCTTTCATTGAACTCTACATCCGGTGCGGGCTGCGACTGGTAGGTATCGCGCTGGGGCTTGCGAGGAGAGGGGAGGCGTTCACGTTTTACAGGCTCCCTCAGATAATCGAGAGCACGACGTGGGACCTGGAAATGGTCGAGGCGATGGAGTCCAACGGATTCGTCGAAGTAGAGTCGGACCGGCTCACCGGTGGAGTCGTCTTCGCGTGCAGCGGGCGGCGCGACGATCGCCCGGGCGCTCGGAGGGGGGCCCTGGTGAGGCAGGTGGACGAGGGAGAGGCCGAGTGGCAATGACGGTTTCAGCCAGGAGGACAGAGGAGCGTGGAGCCCGTGGTCTCGGGGACATGCGAATCCAGCTCTCTCCATTTTCCCTCCGCCTGCGCTGGGACGTCATGCTCGACGAGACGGCGAGGCCTGAGAACCTGGCGCGCTCGGATTGAGCGACAGACAGCCAAAGGGCCGCGGACCGCTCCCAATCTATGTCGCCAAGGGAGCGAGGGTGTTTGTTTCAGGACTGCTGAGCATCTCTCTCCCTTTCTACCTCAGGTCCATCGGATACGGTCCATTTGTCCAGGGGCTGGTGCTGGTGGCCATCCTGGCAGGGAACGCGTTGTCCAACATGGCAGTGACCTACCTCGACGCCAGGGTCGGGAGGAGGAGGCTGCTGCAGATGTTCAGCCTCCTCATGGTAGCAGCAGGAGCCGTGCTGGCAGTCGACGAGGCCGTCGCAGCGATATTACTGGCTTGCCTGGCGGGGAACATCAGCAGCTCTGGGACCGAGGCCGGGCCCTTCCAGTCAATAGAGGCAGGGGTCATTCCTGACCTGAGCGGGGAAGGATCCAGCGTGAAGGCGTTCGGAAGATACAACATGATAGGGTACTCGGCTGCTGCCCTGGGCCAGCTGGCGTCCTCAGGACCGGGGATCTTTGGTGACAGCGCCGCGTCTTTCCATGCGGTGTTCGCAGGCTTCGCGGCGGTGGGGATGATCCTGTTCGCCGTCTACACCAGGCTGGGCGGCCTCGACGCTGGGAGGGCCGCGAGGCCGGGGCTCGCCAACCTCGGCCCACAGGCGAGAAAGGAACTCCTGAGGCTGTCAGGGCTGTTCTCCTTGGATTCATTCGGCGGCGTGTTCGTGACGACGTACCTCCTTTCGATATGGTTCAGCTCGACTTACGGCCTCCAACTCGAGTCCCTCGGTGCCATATTCTTCGTCGCGAGCCTCGTCACGGCGGCGTCTACCTACGGCGCGGCGGTGATCGCGACGCGGATCGGCAACCTGAGGACGATGGTCTACACCCACATAATCTCGAACACCCTGCTCATACTCATGGGGCTCGCGGGGACGCTCCCACTCGCGCTCCTCTTCTTCTTCCTCCGCCAGACGATGTCCCAGATGGACGTCCCCACGAGACAGGCGCTGATGACAGAGATGTTCCAGAAGGAGGAGAGGGTCCAGGCGTACGCAGTCACCAACACCCTGCGGAGCGCAGGCTCGTTCGTTGGCGGCCCCGCCTCGGCTGTCTTCCTCGGGTTGGGGGCGGTCTCGGCGCTCCCCTTCGCCGGAGGGGTCGCCAAGGTCTGCTACGACCTGTTGACATTCGCCAGCTATCGGGAGCGGTACCGCTAGGGACGACTTCTGTGGGCGCGGAGGGCCGCGGCAGGGTTCCTTGCCGCCTCCTCCCCCAGAGCGCTGAGACAGCAGCGAAGTCCCATCCAGGTATCTGGACCGAGGCCCCCCTTGGCCGAAGCCCGTCGAGGTATCCGCCGTCCTGAAGCTCCTTCACCGCCATGGCTGAGAATGCGGGGGCTCCGCTGGCCCCTGGAGAGTTGCAGTTGATGACATGAAAGGAGCACTCCCCCTTTAAGACGAGCGCCTCAGGTATGAAACCAGACCTGCCTATCACCGAGCTGCGGACGCCGAAGACCGCCCTCCGGTTGAGGAACCCAGGCGAGAGCCCCGGGACGAACCTCCTCACCCTGGCGCACATGGCCTTCTTCGAGAGGGAGCTCTCCCACTCGGCTGCCACGTGGGAAAGGAAGTCGGAGCTTGCGAAGAGCTTTGCCTTCGGTCCCAGAGGCCGCTCCAAGCGCGCGATGGACGAAAAGCCCGCCCCCGAGTAGACATAAGGGCCAGGGACGACCACGTCGTTGGGGCCTATGTGTCTGGACCCGTCCGCCTTCACGGCGAAGTGAGGGTCGAGGAACGGTACGATGGGAGTTCAGGCGGACTGTAAATGTTGGAGGTCACCCTGGAGGCGAAGGGCTCGTCCACCACCCAGTACTCCCCCCTGAAATGGAGGACGGCGAGCTCACGGGCGAAACCCATGGCCCGGGCGATTCTCAGGGCCCCTCCCCCTGCGGCGTTGATCAGGAGCCTGCATCGGGCAGAGAACCTAGACCCTCCCGATCGGAAGACGGCTCGGACCGTCCCCCCGCCTGAGCTCACCGAAGCCAGCTCGCTCTTAGGGAGGAACCTGACCCCCCTGGCGACCGCACGCCGCCAGACGCCGCGCGTGAGCGCGCCGAAGTCCACGGAGGCGTCGGCCCTCGATAGAAAAGCCCCCCTGCAAGCTACCTCCGGCTCCCTCGATCGTACCTCGCCGCCGTCGAGGAGCTCCATCTCACCTCGCCCAACCCGTTCTCTGTCCCCCACGCTCGGTACTTCTCCAGGGTCCGCATTCGTTCTCCTCAACCGCTACATTGTAGGTCCCCAACTGGCTCCAGGGGAGCCCGTCGGTGCTCGCGAGGGACTTTAGGCCGTGAGAAAGGAGCGCCGTCCGTGC
Source organism: archaeon (assembly GCA_021800855.1). Taxonomy (GTDB): domain Archaea; phylum Thermoproteota; class Nitrososphaeria; order Nitrososphaerales; family Gagatemarchaeaceae; genus UBA183. Next base: position 46,155 of record JAJYYP010000003.1, read on the forward strand.
GAACACGCGCTTCTTCGACGGGTCTAGATAGTAAGGCCGGTGCACCACACCGGTGTTCCTGGAGGACGTGTGCGCGGCCGAAGACGGCGCAAGGTCGGCAAGTGCTATCCTGCAGTCGTAGAGCCCAGAGAGCCAGTACACGATGGTGACTCCGAGGACGCCCGCCCCTACCACGGTGCCGTCGAAGCCCTGACCTTCCTCCATGGCGGCGTCTCGAGCGCCTGAGCGTTAGGCTTCTCTGCCTAGATACCCTTCAGGTACCCGTTGGTGTCGAGCCACTGGGTGTGGGCCTGGATGTACCGCCAGAGTATGTCTGCCTTGCTGTTGTCGAAGTCCCAGGGGGCGACAAGGACGATATCCCCCTCGCGTATCCACATCCTCCGCTTCAGCTTCCCCCTTATCCTGCACATCCTCGTGACCCCGTCCGAGCACTTCACGATCACCTGGTCCCCCCCTGTCATCTTTATGGCCCTGCCGAGGATCTCCCCTTGCTGGGGCATGACGAGCTCCTTCAGATTAGCCTCGCTCAGGACCTTTCTCTTTCCCAACGCGTTTCATCGTGTGCCGTCATTCGGATGATATTAACGATATCGCCGCCAGCGGCTGGGCCTGCCCCGGTGCCTCTCGTTGCGGCCGTGCCTCCACGGCCTCGCGCCGCTAGCGGAGAGCGAAGGTCTGGGCTTCTTTCTGGCGTCTTCGTCGCGCAGCGGGTTGATGGGCGCCTTGGCCAGTGCGGCGATGCGCGCGAAGTCCCCCTCCTCGTCCCAACTGACGAATGTGTAAGACCGGCCCTTGTCCCCCGCCCTCGCCGTCCGCCCCACCCTGTGGAAGTACACGGTGGGGTCCTCGGGGACGTCGTAGTTGATGACACAGTCCACCTGACGGACATCGATGCCTCTGCTCGCGACGTCTGTGGTCACCAGCACGTCTGCCTTCCCCGCCCTGAAGAGCCCCATCGAGTGGTCCCGCTGCTTCTGGGAGAGGTCGCCGTGCAGCGAGGCGACGCTGAGGAACCGCCTCTCGAGCTCCCTGGCCAGCCTGATGGTGCCGTACCTAGTCCTGCAGAACACGACCGCACTCTTGCGGTTCTCCTTCTCGAGGATGTCGAGGAGCAGACCGAGCTTCTTGTCCCTCTCCACCCTGGCATAGAACTGCTCCAGGGTCTCCGCCGAGGGCTCGTTCTGGTCGACCATCACTTTGGCGGGGTCAGGGACGTACTTCTGGGAGAGCTGGACTATGGACCTGGGCATAGTCGCGGAGAACAGGGCTGTCTGCCTGTTAGGCGGGGTCTTGTCGAGTATGAAGTCGACGTCTTCGATAAAACCCATGTCGAGCATCACATCGGCTTCGTCGATGACCACGAACCTGACCGAGTCGAGCCTGAGCGTCCCCCGCTTGATGTGGTCGATCGTCCTCCCCGGCGTCCCCACCACAATGTGGGCGCCCCTCCTGAGGGCGTCCAGCTGTACGTTCATCGACTGGCCTCCGTAGACCGTGACCACTCTCACTGGCGTGAAGGACCCTATCTTCTGGAGCTCGAGGGTTATCTGCACCGCGAGCTCCCTGGTGGGGGCGAGCACCAACCCCTGCACCTTCGACATAGAGGCGTCGATCGATTGCACAAGAGGTATCCCGAAGGCGAGCGTCTTCCCTGAGCCTGCTTTGGCCTGTCCTATGAGGTTCCTCCTCTCCAAGAGGGGGCCTATGGTCTGAGCCTGGATGGGGAACGGCCTGACGTACCCTGAGGAAGCCACCCCCTTCCTTATGGCAGGGCTGAGGGGGAAGACCTCGAAGCTGCTCAACTGCGGGCACGTCCCGACTGGGGTTCTGACACTCTGGAGGAGCGGCCCCGACCCTGTATTTAAGACAAGGAAGGCGTATCTCAGTAGCGGATAAGAAGAGGGCGCCCGGGGGGGCGGACCTATGGAGGAACCAGCTCTCCAGTCCATGGGGCAGCAAAGGGAGTGCCCTGAGTGCGGGGCCAAGGTCAGGCTCTACCGGACCCCGCGTGGACTCCGCTGCGGCGACTGCGTAAGGAAGATGGATTCTGCTGGGCTAGGCTTCTGGCGATAGGGCCCGGCCCAGCCGGGTATGGAAGCGGCACGCGGTTTGTCATTTTCTTCAAGATACGGGCTCGACGGGCTCAGGGGGCTCCAGGGGGAGGCTTGGACGCTCTTTGCCATCAGAACGCTGAACTCGTTCGGCTTCTCGATGGCGATGCCTTTCTTCGGCCTCTACCTGCTGGAGGTCAGAGGGATCGACCTCGCAGCCACCGGAGCCGTGTACTTCGCCGCCGGAGTCCTCTCGCTGTCTAGCCAGCTAGTCGGAGGGAGGCTGACGGATGCCGTCGGCCCGAGGACGGTGATGCTGGCTGGATACTTCACCTCGATCGCCACGTCGGTATCCCTCGGGTTCATGGTCCTTGACAACTCGCCCGCCATCTACTTCTTTATCCTGTATCCCATGTTCTCGTTCCTGAGGGGGTTCTCGAACCCAGCCACCGGATCGATAATCGCCGGCCAGCCGGCCAGCCAGATTCGCGCTGGGTACAACCTGCTGACCATAGGCGGGAACCTCGGCTTTGCCATCGGACCCGCGCTCGGAGGGCCAATCACCGACGCCTTCGGCTACGCGACAGTCTTCTTCATCAGCGCGGTCATGGTCGTCCCGGTGATACTGCTCACTGTCTTCCGGATCGCTGGAGGGGTCAGGGCGTCCCAGGACGCCCGTGGGGGGGCGTCGAGGCGGCTGCTGTCGTGGAGCAATGACAGGAACGTCATCGGGTTTCTGCTCCTGGCTGCCGGCCTGTACTTCGCAGTAGGGTACGAGATCCAGCCCCTGGCCCTCTACGTGGCGTACTTCCTGCACTTCACCAACACTGAGATAGGATATCTTTTCGCCACCAACGGCGGCGTCATCGTCCTGCTCCAGCTACCTCTCATCAACATGGTCCAGAAGGCGCGGACCCTCGTGTTCCCCCTGCTCCTCTCCCCGCTCCTGCTCGTAACCAGCTTCCTGATGGCCGGACTCTCGACTGGGTTCATCCAATACGAAGCCGTCATGGTGGTGCTGACGCTCGGGGAGGTCATGGCGACGGTCCCTTCGCAGACTGTGATCGCACTCTTCTCGAGGTCGGGGAATAGAGGGACATACCAGGGGTACTATTACGCCGCGACTTCTTCAGGGAGATCCACGGCCGCGGCTGTCGGGCCCGCCAGCTTCGAGCTGTTGTCCTTCGCCCCGGCCTGGGGGTGGTACTTGGTGGCGGCTTTCGTCATGGCGATCTTCTTCGGGTTCGTCCTGATCGGCCCGAAGATACAGCACGACTACGAAAGCATGGGGGGTGGGGAGGGGAACCCGACCGCCACGGGAGGGGCGGGGACGCCCCCCTCCGCGAAGCTCAGGGCTTCCTGGTGATTTGGCCGCGCCGAGAAAGCGAATAGTATGGGCCGCCTTTGCCGCCCGTGGCCATCAGACCTGGGCGTGCTTTCTGTATCTAGATGGCGCCCTGGCCGGGACTTTCGTCTCAGCGATTTCGAACCCGGGTCGCTGCCGCTCTGCCGGCTCGCGGCCGATGACAGGGCAGCATACTGACCTCTATACGACCAGGGCACCTGAAAAAGGCTGGCTCACTGGGTGGTTTTAAGCTTCATACCCGCTCGAGGAAGTTGTCCCCCGAAGGGAGGGGCCCCCCGTGGTGCTTATGAGTCGAACCGCACCGCTCCAAGTGTCTCTTGAACTTCTTGGCGCTGATGAGCTTGCCACATTTTGGGCAGACAGGCACGCCTCAGCCAGTCCCTGGTGGCGTATACGTCTTCCCATGCCGTAAGGGTTGAATCCGGGTGGAAGAGGACCCGACGACGTGGAGCGCTTGAAGAGGTGCGGCTGGCCCTCGTTAGACGATCCGCTCTACCGGGAGTATCACGACAAGGAGTGGGGGGTCCCTCTGCACGACGACCGGATGCTCTTCGAGTTCATAGTCCTCGAAGGGGCCCAGGCTGGCCTGAGCTGGCACACGATACTTCGGAAGCGGGAGAACTACAGGCGCGCGTTCGAAGGGTTCGACCCGAAGCGGGTGGCGAGCTACGATTTACGGAAGATCCGAAGTCTGCTGGCGGATTCGGGAATTGTCAGGAACAGGCTCAAGGTGAACTCCGCGGTCCAGAACGCGAAGGCTTTCGTCAGAATCCAGAGGGAATTTGGCTCGTTCGACGAGTATGCCTGGAGGTTCGTCGGGGGGAAGCCGAAGACGAACAGGTGGAGGGCGCTAGAAGACGTCCCGGCGGTCTCACCCGAGGCGAACGCAATGAGCAGAGACCTGGTCGCCAGGGGGTTCAGCTTCGTTGGACCCACGATCTGCTATGCGCACATGCAGGCCACAGGTATGGTGAACGACCACGTCACCGGCTGTTTCAGGCACAAGGAGATCGCAGGGCTGTCTTAGAGGAGGCCGAGGGCCTTCATCCCGTCGATGACCTTCCGCGCCTCGTCCCTGTCCAGAGCGAGCAGCGGCCTCCTTGGGGACCCGCAGTCCAATCCCCGCACCTTCAGTATCTCGTAGTATGCTGAGATTTGGTTCTGTTTCACCAGCCCCTTGAACGCGCGGACAGTGCTCTGCTCAGCCAGGGCCGCGGCGTGGTCCCCTCTCCGCACAGCGGTTAACATCGACTTGAAGAGCTCGGGGACGGCGCTGGCCCCTCCTGAGACCAATCCGGAGGCACCCGAGTAAATTGCGAATAGCCCGTACTCCTCGGTCCCGTTCATCACCGGAAAATCGCGTGGGACCGAGTCTACGAGTTCCATTAGGTGTAGGAAGTCCCTTGAAGAGTCCTTGAGCCCGGAGATTATGCCCCTCTCTGCTAGCTCGGCGACAGTCTTAGCCTGGAGGTTGTTCCCGGTGAACTGCGGTATGTTGTAAGCAAGTACCGGTATCTCGACAGCTTCGGAGAGTGTCTCGAAGTGCTTCGCCACGGCTCGGTCCCCTGGCCTGTAATAATATGGCGTGAGGCTTGCCACGGCGTATGCCCCTGCGTCCTCGGCGTGCTTAGCCAGGTCGACAGCGGAAGTGGTGTCCGCTGCCCCTACCTGGACAACGACCGGGACCCTCTTGCGTGAAGCGCCTATAGCCGCCTCTGCCACCGACTTCCTCTCCTCGACAGTGAGCATCGGGCCGAGTCCTGTGCTCCCGCATGGGAATATCCCGTCGGCCCCCTTCGACACCTGGAAGCGGACAAGCTTCGCGATGCGGTCGGTATCGACCCGCCCTCTGTCGTCGAAGGCTGTTAGGAGCGCGGTGTAGAGCCCTTTGACCTTGGGGGCTAGCCTGGCCAACTGGACCGGAGGCGGCTTGGGGTGAGACTTATCCTTGGCGTTCCTTCCCTACTTCCGCATCCCCGATACGTCACTCCGCTTCCCGTGCCGTGACAAGGAGAAAGTTGGGCCGACGCTGGGGCAATTGAAAATCCCTATATCACCACCTAACAAAACTATGGCAAGGCACTCCTTGAAAACACGGCTATCATCCCCGCATGCAATCCGCCGGCCCGCGCATTAGCTGGGGTGGCAGAAGTAAGTGGTCCACCCGTATTTCATCGAGAACTCTTTCCTGAGTCTCATCAGCGGGTTGGTGGCCCTCGCTGTGAGCTACTATGCATTCAGGTACAGGAGGGTGACAGGTTCAAGCTTCCTCAGGCTCCTGAGCGTCGGGTTCATGCTGCTCGGAGTTGGTCTGCTGGTGCAGGGCTCGGTGTACCTACTGGCCGAGTTCAACGTCGGAAGGTTCGCCGACAGGGAGGCGCTGGTCTACGGTGCCACAGGCGTCTACCTCGTCCTTCAGTCCGCGGCCTACCTTCTTATCGGGACAGGGTATACCATCCGGGTCCAGAGGGGGGAAACCTCGGAAGGGACGGGGACGGCCGCAGCGTTCCTCGCCGTGCAGGCGACACCGCTCCTATTCGGTACCCTCGTACTCGATGCAGGGGAACTCGTGATTCTGGTGCTCGTCTCATTCGTCGTCTTCCAGGGGGCGATGGCGTACTCGGAGCTGAGGAACAGGCTGTCGCTCTACGTGCTGCTGGGCTTCGCGCTCATCGCGCTCTCTCACCTTGGAGAGTTGCTCGGGAGCTTGCTGGCGTCGGGGGACCTGTACCTCGTTGGTGGGACGGCCAATCTCGCGGGGTTCTGCCTTCTCCTCCTGTTCGTCATCCGGAGTGGGAGAGTTGGCTCAGCCTGAAAAGCAGAGGAGCACAATCAGGATCTACCTCGACATCCTGAGCGCCGCGGACGAAGAAGGCAACGCGAAGACGACCAGGCTCATCCAGAGGGCGAACCTCCCGCACGACAGGCTCATGAAGCACCTTGGCGAACTCCAGAAGAGAGAGCTCCTTGTAGAGGTCAGCGACGGTGGAAACCGATACTACACCGTAACCCCCAAAGGCAGGGAGTTCGTCAACGAAGTCAGAAGGGCGCAGAGCTTCCTTTCAGCGTTCGGCGTGTCAATCTGAAACAAGGAGGCGCCCGTGAACGGTGCGTTCATACGCAACGTTCTCTGCGGATATATAGAACGCTATAGAGGGACTTCGAGTTGACGAGGGCCCTGGCGAAGCGGCGGTGCCTATGAGGGACACCGTCATGATATTCGGCGGGGACGGCTACATAGGGTGGCCGCTCGCCCTGAACTTGGCCTGGGGCACCGACGACGACGTCGTGGTGGTAGACAACCTTGTCACCAGGCGCTTGGTTGAGTCGGTGGGATCCGACTCGCTGGTTCCGATCGGGAGCCCTCCTGCTAGGTTGCAAGCCTACCACCGAGCTTCGGGGAAGGACAATCTGACTTTTGTCCGGGCTGACGCCAGAGACCCGAGAGAAGTCGACTGGGTTATCTCGAAGTACCAGCCTCAGAAGGTAGTCCACCTCGCACAGCAGAGGAGCGCGCCGTTCAGCATGATAGACCAGGAGCACGCGCTTTACACCGAGTTGAACAACGTAGCGACGAACTTGAACATAGTCTTCTCAATGACAAGGCACGTCCCTGAAGCGCACCTCCTTAAGATGGGGACGATGGGAGAGTACGGGACACCGAACATAGAGATCACAGAAGGCCCGGTGGAGATACGTAGGAACGGCCGCCGACACATGGCTATGTTCCCCAGAGCCGTGCAGAGCTGGTACCACCTGAGCAAGATTTTCGACACCTTCAACGTGATGCTAGCCAACAAGGTCCACGGCCTACGGGCGACCGACGTGATGCAGGGCGTCGTCTATGGGAGCCAGACGGAGGAGATAGTCGACGAGGCGCTCTCCACGCGGTTCGACCTCGACTCCATCTGGGGGACGGTCATCAACAAGTACGTGGCCCAGGCGGTGGTTTACAACAAGCTTCTCATATACGGCAGGGGGAGACAGACGAGGGGTTACCTCTCCCTCTACGACAGCGTAAAATGCCTGAGCCTGCTCCTCGACAACCCTCCCTCGGAGGGTGAGTACAGGGTCGTCAACCAGATAGACGAGACGTTCGACACGGTGCAACTGGCTGAGAAGGTGAAGGCCATCGCCGAAGAGTTTGGATACACGGTGGGCTTCGAGAAGGTGAGGAACCCGCGGGTCGAGAGCGAAGCGCATTACTACAAGGTTCAGCACAAGATCCTACCCTCGCTGGGCTTCTCAAGGACGAAACAGATCGATGAAGTCATCAGGGAAATCTTCCAGACGGTGACGAAATACAAGCCGAGGGCGATGAAGATGAAGGCGCTGCTGGCGCCCTCCGTCACCTGGAGCGGGCGCAAAAAGATCGCTTCGGACGCGTTTCAGCTGCCAAGGGACCTCACCGGCTGGCCGGCGTCGCAGGAGCTGCTAGAACTGGCTAAAGACCAGGCACCCAAGGTCCAATCGTAGGCGCTTGGAATACACACACGTAGAGGCCACCGGTGGGAGGACAGAAAGGACTTCCCCCAACCTGAACTGCCTCCTCGTCGCCCCGACAGACCCGCTCACAGGCGGGCCTAGGACAGGCGCGCTCAGGAGACTCCTGAACCCGCCCGCAGGGGTAAGATACAGGCTAGCGACCGACCGGCTGAGATATCCGAAGAGGGCGGCCAGCTACGAGTTCAACCCTGCGAACGTCGCCCTGGGGGCTGCCCGCTTCGCTCTGGAGCACCTCGTCCCAATCGACCAGAAGGGGGTGGCCATCGTCCACTCATTCTTCTGGGACGTCAGGAAGTACGACCACCGTTGGATTCACGAGAGCGACCAATCCTTCGGGCAGTTCATGCTGGGGTACAACAATATCGGCGAGAGGGTTCGCCGCCTAGCCAACGAAGGGTTCTCCTCTTATCTGAACTCGAAGTGGTGCGCCGGTGCGGTCACTTGGACCGAGTGGGCGAAGAGAGGCTTCGTCGAGGACGGCGTCGACCCTTCGAAGGTCTTCGTGATACCTCCCCCCTTCGAGACAGTCAGCATCAGGCGTGAGCACCAGGGGTGCAACATACTGTACATCGGGAGGGAGTTCAGGAGGAAGGGAGGAGACGCCGTCCTCAGGGCCTTCAGTTCGCTCAAGGGGAGCGCCGGAATCAGTCTGACGTTCGTTGGCCCACTGGGAACACAGGAGGCCAGGAACATCGTCAGGTCTGACCCGCGAATCAGGCAGGCAGACAGCATCGCCGATGCCACTCTTCGAGATGTAATCTGGCCGGCCACAGACATCTTTGTTCTTCCCACAAGGGCGGACGCCTTCGCCCTGGCAGTGGTCGACGCCATAAGGAGGGGGATTCCTGTCGTCGCGACGAAGATACCACCAATCGCCGAGGTGGTCGAGGACCGCGTCTCAGGGCTACTCTGCGAGGCTGGAGATGAAGATGGCCTGCGAGGACGTATGCAGAGGCTCGTCGACGACTCCACGGCGAGGGAGGAGATGGGGGAAAACGCGAGGAGACGGGCCGCGGAGCTGTTTTCACCCGCGAAGGTCGGGAGGGCGCTCAGAGGGGTGTACAACCTTGGGGAGTGAACGCAGATCGGAATGACTACGCCGGGACGTGGGTACATGCGTCCAGGATTCACCATCGCCCTCTCCCTGCGGCTACTGACGTCGTCCTTGGCGATAGTCATCCCGCTGTACGCCATCTCCTTGGGCGCGACCCCTTCTGAGGCCGGCGTGGTGGTCGTCCTGCTCTGGCTCGGTAACGCGGTCGGGGCTGCAGCGGCCACCCTTGCTGTGAGGGATCAGTCGGTCTCTTCTGTGGGCGGCTTCATCATTCTGGGCGCCTCGACGCTTGTCTTGGGGTTGAGGGCCCCGTACGCCCCTCTCTCGCTCGGCGTCCTGGTGGCCGGGGTTGGGATGGGACTCCCCCAGCCTCTGCTCTCAGCCATCATGCACATGCACTCGGCGCCGGAGCGGCCCTTCACTGGACTAGGGGTATATTCCACGGCGCTGGGGATCGGACTCGTCCTCGGCCCCCTGGTGGCCTACGGGGTGCACGCTCTCTACGGCTTCTCGGGGGTCTTCGAGGCTCTCGCAATTGTCTCGGCAGCCGGAGTCGCCAGCGCCTGGGGAGGAAGAGAGGGCATTAGGGGGCGCCCGAAGCCCCCCGTACCCTCCATCGCCGCCTGGGCGCGGGCCCTGGGGAGGCCGGCATTCAGGCGCGCCTTCATGGTGAACCTCCTGTACTCGCTCCTCCTCCCCGTCTTCCTCTCATACGGCGGCGTCTACGCCGAAGAGAGGTTCGGATTGTCGTCTGGGGAGGCGTTGCTCCTCTTCACCTTGGTGTTTCTGGCATCTGTAGCGATACGCTACGCCTCGATCGGTGCTACCGTGGACCCGGGGAGGGTCCTCCTGGTTTCGGCAGGCTTCCTCACGGCGTCTACAATGTGCATCACACTTGCCCCGTCCTGGCCCGTGTTCGTGGCAGGGATGCTCCTGTTCAGCGTACCGCACGCAATGGTCTTCCCCGTCGCGAACTTCCTCGCCTTCAGGTCCGTCGAGACGCCGGACATCATCAACACCAGCTATGCCTTCCAGGCTTCTTCTGGGGGAGCGGAGGTCCTGTCACCGCTCCTGGCGGTCGCCCTTATACCGACAGCCGGTCTCCAGGGGGTCTTTGCGGTCGGAGTCGTGGTCGCCGGGACGGCTTTCGTGCTGGCTGCGCGGGGGCGCGACGGCGCTCCAGGGTCATAGTGGGCAGAGGGCCATAGAGGGCGCCCTGGAGACGAGGAGCCACGCTTTGGTTCCTCTGTCAATCGGTCCGGCTCGGCCCGCACGAGGGCGAGGGTCACCGTTTGCTCCCCGAAGGACTACATTGTTAAATCGCGGCGTGGGCAGGGAGCAATCTAAGCTTGGGCAAACAGGTCCAGGGGTCCAGTCCTGAGGTGAGGGGGAACACCCTCCGGGTCTATCTTTACGTGCTCCAGCACGGGCCATGCGAGCTGAAGGACGTCCAGTCAGGCCTGGAGTTCTCGACCGCCTCCCTCGCCTCCTATCATCTGAAGCGCCTCATCGACGGCGGATACGCCACCCAGGACAACTATGGGAGGTACCTGGCGTCCAAAGACGCTGCAGGGGAGATCCTTGAGGGATACGTGAAGGTGGGCGCCGTCGTCGTCCCACAGCTCCTCTTCGTCTCAGTGCTGTTCACCTTGCTGGTAGGCTACTTTTCGGCGATGTCTTACAGATCGGCGTCCTACGTCCCGCTGCTCGTAGTTGCCTCACTTGCCCTGGTGGCGGTGGTGTGGTACGAGACGTCCAGGGTGTGGCGACGGCTCGCTTCGTGGAAATGAGGGCCCAGGGGATGAGACGGCGCATTCAAGCTCTTTGAAAGGCAGGTAGGAGCCCGCTTGACAGAGTTTCAAGGGTCTAGCAATATCCGGGGGCCCTAGGGAGGTATGCCGATGTCCGTAGGAAAACAAGCACTGAAGTACACTGCGGCCGCCATTGCGGTGGCTGCAATCATCATAGTCTCATCCACGCTCTATCTTGGCGTAAACTTAGGCGCAACCACAACCACCGGAGCTTCGGGGGCCCAGGGGGGCACACCGGCCCAGCTGGCCATCCAGCTCACAGACCCGCCTACCGTCCCAACGGGGACGACTTCTCTTAACCTGACCTACTCGTCGGTAGGGCTGCTTGCGGGAGAACCCTCGTCAGGGGGCCAGCAGACCATAACCACCCTGACGGTCATTCCTCAGGGCGGGTCCGCGACACTCGACCTGCTCAACCTTCAGAACATATCCCAGACCATAGCTTTGGCCAAGCTCCCCAACGCTTCAATCATCTACTCCTTCACCCTCAACGTGACCAGCATCAAGATCGACGTCAACGGGACTACGTCAAAGGTCACCCTCGCTACCGGAGGGAACTCGCTGACGGTGACTTTGGCAAGGCCGGCGTCGCTCGCTGGGAACAGCATCGCGCTGCTTCAGCTCAACCCCGTGATAGTGAGCACGTCCACCGGCTACCAGATGATCCCGTCGGCTGTCGGCATCATCAGGACGGCGGGGTCTGGTAACGACAACGAGGACCAGATAGGATTCAGGCAGCACCTCAGCTCGGAGGATCAGAACCAGCTCCAGCACGCCCAGGGCAACCTGAGCGCCAGGCTCAGCGCCCTGTCAGTCCATCTGAACACCACCACCATCTCAGTCCAGGTCAACAACACAGGGAGCATCCCTGTGGTCCTGAACGCAATAGGGATCCACGGCAATTTCACGGCGGCGGGGCTCTCCTGCCAGACGCACAACAGCAACTCCAGCCAAGGACCGCCTCAAGGTGACGGGAACCAAGGCTCCTCGACGACCACTGAGACGAACACGGCCTCACATGGGTCCAACGCGAGCGACAACGGCGCGCCAGGCAGCCAGAATCGCGACAGTCACCAGCGCGACGGCTGCGAGAATGAACACGCGGACCAGCTGGTATTCGTCCCCGTGAACTCCACGGTGTCCGGTACCGGATGCGTCGCGCTGAAGATGCAGCTGCTCTCAGGGGACTTCGGCGAAAGCGGGGGCCACGGCCTTGTCCTTTCAGCCGGCCAGTGCGTGGTCCTCACATTCGTTGGCCAGATTCCGGTCGGCCAGTCAGGAGGCATCCTGATCCCGTCCACCCTCTCCGGCCAGGTCTATGACGTCCACGCCATCGCGTCCCAGGGGGCCAACGCGCAGGTCGCGTGCGCCCTCCCTGTCTCTCCGACAAGCTGCAGCGTACTTCGCGGCTCTGATGACTGACCCGTGGTCTCACCACGGGCCTCCCCGTTTTTGAGAAGTGAGCGTCAATACCCTGATCGGGACGACGTTCGGAAGCAGTCCACTAATCGATCGGTTCTGCCGCCGTCTGCCTGGGGGCCAGCCCCGCGTGATTAGTAAGGAACGACCTGACTGGTCATCAGGTCAGCTGGAGAAGCCGCCGTCTCCCAGGGCCGAGGCCCTCCGATAGAAGACGTCCCCGCTCGGGTCGGGGAGACGGATCAGAAGCCTCTGCGAAGCGAGTCGGTCGCATGCTGCTTGGACCTCGTCCGGGTCCAGGTCGACCTTGTACTCGTCCTCCACAGATTCTTCGATCTCAAGGACCCCCTTCTCCTGCATGTCTGACAGCACGTGCATCACCTTCCCTTCGAGCGAGTCGCCGGAGGGGAGGGTCGGCAGCGACAGAAGGCTTCTGGTCCCGTCCCTGACCCCCTCGATTACCGAAGCCCAGTCGTTCAGGTTCCGCCTCCTCCTTCCGGTGAGCGTCTCGGTGAATACGAGTTCGTGGGTCCCGGCCTCGTCTTTCCACGAGACTTGGAGGCTTGGCCTCCCGAACTCGCCCTTGTGCCCCTTAACAGAGACCAAGGCTAGCGGGATGAACACGTTAGGAGCCCTGTCGGGTACTTTGTCGAGGTCTTCCACCTCAGAGTACAGCAGGAGATGGTCGGAGAAGTATCCCACGGGGAGTTCCTCGCCCTTGTCATCGGTGCAGACGAAAATCAGGCGCCTGTTGGTGAGGATCAGCGTCCCTTCCTTGACGCCACCCCCAAATTCTGCTTTCAGCCCCTTCGCGGGTCCACCGCCTCTCATCTCGGCCCCCTGTTCCTGGGCGAGGATCACTTCGGGCTGCACGCGGCTCACGCTACTTCGAGCTTTACTGCCTCGGGTGATAAGGGTTCTGCAGGCTTGGGCGCGCGCCGGGGGGAGCCTGCGGCGGAAGGTGTGACCGGCCCTACTTCCGCCCAGGTGGTCAGCGGCGTCCGAGGCCGCAGAGGCATTCGGCGCAGGTGGTCAGTCTTCCGCAGGCACGGCACTTCTCGAACGAGTGATAGTGCTCGTCGAAGCCCCTGTCCTGAGGGCACTCTAGGTGGTCCCTGCAGAGATACATGGGACTCCTGGCGCAGGTCCCCCCTCATTAACCTGCGACCGAGCTCCAATGCGCATTTGGGAGGCCGGAGGGTGCGGACTCTCCAGGGCCCCCATGCTGCAGGGCCGTTTATCTTAGCCTGTCAGCAATCGGCGCGCGGGAGAGGAGAACAGACGGGTCGAGAGGTAGTGCAAGGGGGGGCCCATCTCTTGGGTCACAGCCACCTAGACGCGGCCTGGCTCTGGTCGTTCGGCGAGACCAGGCGGGCCCTCGCTGAAGGATGCGACAAGGTCCTCGGATTAATGGAAAAATACCCTTTCACTTTTTGTCAGAGCAGCGCACAGTACTACAAGTGGCTGGAGGAGGAGCGCCCCGAGACCTTTGAGAGGGTGAGGAGGAAGGTGCAGGAAGGGGCCTGGGAGGTCGTCGGAGGGACGTGGGTCGAATCAGACGCCAACATGCCGTCCGGGGAATCCCTGGTCCGGCAGTATCTGCTCGGGAAACTCTACTTTAGGAAGAAGTTCGGAGTCGATGTGAAGGTTGCATGGTACCCGGACTCTTTCGGGTTCCCCGGGACACTCCCCCAGATAATGCGGAAGGCTGGGATGGAGTTCTTCCTCACGCAGAAACTGAACTGGAACGACACGGTAGCGTTCCCCCACTATTTCTTTCGATGGACTTCGCCCGACGGCTCTTCGATATTCGCCCACGAGATGGTCGGCGCATACGACGAGAAGGTCGATGAGGCGAGGGTGCTCGAGCAGCTGAAGCAGCTGAAGGCGCGCCATCATGTCGACGATATCCTTGTCCTCTTCGGTGAGGGGGATCACGGAGGGGGGGTAACCGATGACATGGTGCGCAGGGCTCTGGGGCTCGTACGTGGAGAGGGGCCCGTGAAGGGGACGTTCACGACCTCGGCTGACTATCTGGATGGGATCGCCAAGGAGATTGCAAGGGAAAGGCTCCCCGAGGTCGCCGACGAGCTCTACTTCCAGTTCCACCGCGGGACGTACACCACGCAGGCTAGGACGAAGAGGAACAACAGGAAAGCGGAATGCCTGCTGGAGGTCGCCGAGAAGTTCTCCACCGTGGCTTACAAGCTCGGCCTGACCTACCCTGCCGATGAATTAAGGGAGGCATGGGAGAAGCTACTCCTGAACCAGTTCCATGACATCCTCCCCGGATCTTCACTCCCGGAAGTCTACATGGACTCGCAGAAGGATTTCGAGCTGATATTCTCCGCCGCCAATCAGGCGGTCTCTGGTTCGTTGGCTGCCATCGCAGGGATGGCCGACACGACCGGGGAGGGGCAGTCCTTGTTAGTGTTCAACCCGCTCTCGTGGAGGAGGGGCGGCATCGTGGAAGTGCCGGAGGAGGTGATTGGTGTAGGGTGTGTGTTGTTGGATTCGAAGGGGAGTGTGGTCCCCTCTCAGAAGGTCGCCGGTGGAAGGCGCATATTCAGAGCCGACGACGTCCCATCCGTTGGGTATAGGGAGTACAGCACGGTCGCAGGGGTACGGAGAATGCAGCAGAGGAGTTCCCTGTCGGTCGATGAGCGCAGAGAGGAGATAAGCCTTGAGAACGAGTTCCTCTCCGTCAGGATAGACAAGAAGACGGGGCTGGTCAACAGCGTCTACGACAAGGCTGCGCACAGGGAGGTCCTAGAGGGTCCTGGAGGTGTGATTCAGATCTTTGATGATTACCCCGTCAGTGGGAGGACCTGCGTAAGCTCGCGGACTGACGCGGCGATCTTCGACGCATGGGAGGTGTTCATCTATCAACAGGAGGGCGGAGTGAAGCCAGTCGAATTGCGAGCCCCGGAGGAGGTGGCACTTGTCGAGGACGGGCCCGTGAGGGCGCGCGTGAGGGCGCGGTACAAGTACGCGCAGAAGGGGAGGGAGGATTCGCGGTTCGTCCAAGAGATCGTCCTGTCTGCGGGCTCTCCCCTCGTTGAGTTTGAACTCCAGGCGGACTGGCACGCCGAGCACAGGCTCGCGAAGGTCGCCTTCCCGTTGGCCGTCCACGACGATTTTACTACATATGAGGCCCCATACGGGCACATAAGGCGCAGAAACCCGGTCTCCCCCGAGGCGACCCTCGCTGAGAGGTCGAAGTACGAGGTGCCAGGTCAGAAGTGGATAGACCATTCCTCAGAAGACGGCACCTATGGGGTGAGCCTCCTGAACGATTGCAAATATGGGTTCGACGTGGCGAACGATGTCATGCGGATGACGCTGCTAAGGAGCGCAGGATACCCGTTCAGGCTCCGAACAGGGTTCGGCCTCCCTCCGGTCGGAGGGTCTGAGGGGCTGTTGACGGACCAGGGGACACACGAGGCGGCCTACGCCCTCTACCCTCACGCCTCGGACTTCAAAAAGGCGGGCACCGCAAGGAAGGGATACGAGTTCAACTATCCGCTGGCGACAGTGACTGAACCTGCGCACAGAGGACGATTGCCAAAAGAGATGTCTTTCGTTTCAGCTGGTCCTGAGGACATCGTTCTGACGGTCTTCAAAAAGGCCGAGGAGTCTGATGACGTTGTCCTCCGTCTCTATGAGACGTCGGGGAGAGCAGCCAAGGCCAATGTCGAGCTCGCCTGGACCCCCTTGGTCGCGGTCACGACAAACCTCTTGGAGACAACAGGAAGAAAGATACACACTGCCGGCAGGCGGATAGACCTCGAAGTCTCGGGGAGCGAAATCGCTACTATAAGGGCGGGCCTGGCCGCAGACCTGAAGATGGGAGGCGGAGCCTCGCCTGAGGCTATGACGAGCGCCGGGCGGATTGGGCGAGCTCTTCGACCCTCCCCTCAATCTCGTCCCTGATCCTCCTCACTTCCGGGAGGCTCTTCCCCTTCGGATCTTCGAGGCCCCAGTCGACCACCTTCTTCCGCATCCTGTTCAGCATCGGCCTGGGACAGACCTTCTCGACAGAGCATCCCATGGTTACCACTATATCGGCCCGGTCGATCATTTCTAAGGAGAGCGTCTTCGGCTTGTTGTGGGAGAGGTCGAACCCTTTCTCTGCCATCGCCTCTACAACCACCCGGTTCACCGAGCTGGCGGGGACTGTGCCAGCGCTCGAAGCGTCGAGCCCTGCTCGTCGAGCGAATGCCTCGGCCATCTGACTTCTCCCAGCGTTCTCCACGCAGACGAAGAGGAACCGCGTCCTGACGCCACGCCCCTCTGTTGCCCCTATCTAGCGGGCCTCCTGCTCTGCCCCGCCTGCCAAATGCCTCTCGCCCAGAGGGGTCGGTACCCCACCATCGAAGGGGGCTCGGGCGAAGCACCTCCGTCGGAGCCAATAGGCGACGTTGACGAGGCCTATCATGACTGGGACCTCGATGAGCGGCCCGATGACGGCGGCGAACGCTTCCTGCGATGCCAGGCCGAACACAGACACGGCCACCGCTATCGCGAGCTCGAAGTTGTTGCTGGCGGCCGTGAACGCGAGGGTTGTGGTCCGAGGATAGTCCAGCTTCGAGTACATACCGAGAGCAAACGAGGCGAAGAACATGACGAGGAAGTAGATCAGCAGGGGGACCGCCACCAAGATGACGCCGGAGGGTATTGTGACAATGACTGATCCCTTGAGAGAGAACATGACGAAGATTGTGAAGAGAAGCGCCAGTAGGGATGTCGGGGCCAACTTGGGGACAAGCGTCTTCGCGTACCACTCCCGCCCCATGCGCCTGATGAAGTAGAACCGGGTCGCTATCCCTCCGAGGAACGGGATGCCGAGATAGACCACGACCGACTGGGCCACTGCTAGAAGCGAGATGTTGACCACAGTTCCCTGCCCCGCTATCCATCCGCTGGCGACGGTGATGTAGAAGTAGGCGAGGACGCTGTAGAACAGCACTTGGAAGACTGAATTGAAGGCCACGAGGATCGCCGCCCACTCGCTGTCGCCTCCGGCGAGCCCGTTCCAGACTATCACCATGGCTATGCACCTAGCGATTCCAATCAATATCAGACCGTCCCTGAGGTCAGGGTATCTAGCGAGGAACACCCAAGCCAACGCGAACATGAGCAAGGGTCCGACCACCCAGTTCAGGGCCAATGAGGCTGAGAGCATCGTCTTGGACCCCTTCACCCCCACCGTCTTCCCGAGGTCTTCGTACTTGACACGCGCCAGCGGAGGATACATCATCCAAATCAGCCCCAGGGCTATCGGGATCGAAGTAGAGCCGATGCTCAGCGAGTTCAGCCTGCTGGAGAGGCTGGGGAAGATGTAACCGGCGCCCACGCCTGCGGCCATCGCGAGGAATATCCACAGGGTCAGAAACCGGCCGAGGAATGAGAGCCGTTTCGGTTTCTCGCTCGAGTTCTGCCCCTCCTATGCTGCAAGACGCACGATCAGGTCTATCGCAGGAGACTCCGCAAGCCCATAGAAGGCCCACCTCCCCTTCTTGCTCCTCTTGACGAGGCCCGCCTGCTCCAGCACCCCCAGGTGGTGCGACACGGTCGGCTGAGGCATTCCGAGGGCCGCCTCCAGCTCGCAGACACACTTCTCCTTCTTCGAAAGGAGAAGAAGGATCTTCAACCTGTTGGCCTCTCCGACTGCCCCGAACAGCCTCTCAATCTGGCGGAGCTTCGCCGTGGACGCGGGGGTGGCAAGCTTCTCCGCCTCTGCCCTGGCCTCGCTTATGTCAGAAGGCTGGCAGATGTTGAGAAGGATGAGCCGTCGTAGCGAAGGGTTATGCTCACTCATATCATACACCAATGTATCATCATATATTAATCTATGAGAGCTACGATCAGCTCTGCGGTACTGCGCAGATGGGCCGATGTTCAATCCGTAGGCCCACAAACGGCACTGAGCGGCAAGCATAGTGGACCCGTCTTGCCGGGATTAGCCCTTGATAGTCAGGGGTAGCGTCAACTACCGTTACATCTACAACGTCGGGAGCGAAATCGACGTCTCCCGAATCGAACGGGTGGCCAAGCTGATCAGGCCCGTAGGTTTCGAGTACACGGAGCTGATGCCCAATTACATCACAGCCGATCCCTCGCCCCTTTTGATCACCACCGATTCTGAGGTCGCTGAAGTACGAGGGATCCGTCAGGAGACCGTCAGGGTGGTAGCGGGGGCAAAGGCTTACGAGGTTGGTGCCATATCAGTCACTGTCTCGGCCCGGCTGGACGGAGAATCCAAGGAGAATCTCACGAAACACAGTAGCCCGACTCTCGTGTTGAGTGGCAGGGCACTACAAGTGAAGGACCTCGCTCTGTAGGCGGTGAAGACGGTGTTGAGCGACATCGGCCCATACGTGAGCAATCTAAGAATGACCACCGAGCCAGAGGAGTACACCGTGTTCTGTGTGGAGTCCGCGCCCCTGGACGGGACCGCTGACGAGATGCTCGCAAGGATACTCACAGGAGACACAAGCGGCCCTCAGATGCCCCAGTCGCAGATTGCGAGCACCCAAGTCCAGGATGTCGTACTACGCGGAAGACGCGGCGTTCATCGACTGGAGCTCTGCGCTGGTGGTGGACCCATCCGGGGACTACGCCGTCCTGCTTGTGATAGAGCTGGCCAACCTCCAGCTTCTTGATATGCAGTACTACGACAGGCTGCTTGACGAACTCGTCGAGAAGGCGTCACTGGACCTGACCAGGCGTTCCTCCAGAAGGACACTGTCCGGGAGCTCGGGGACGATCGCAAGAAAAGTCGCGGAGCTGCGCATAGAGACAGACAGCGTTGTGGAAGCCACTAAGAACTGCACGAATTTCATAGGCGAGTGGTACATCGCCCGTGTCTTCAGCAGCGTTGCCGAAAAGCTACGACAAAGGGACTGGGACGCATCGCTCTCGCGGAGACTCGGCATTTTGGAAGACATCTATTCGCCGGTCTCAGAGCAGATGTCTCACATGGGAGATATTGTTGGAGATAATCATCGTCATCCTCTTCGTAGCCGAGATCACCCAAAGGTTTGTCCAATGGGTGCTCCTGCATTGACGAAATGCGCCCGAGTGGGCGCAGGTCTGCGTCCCGGAACGTTGGAGCTTTCGCAACTACCTAGCGGCCCTCGGTCATAAAATGACCGAGTACGTCAAAGGGATCGTTCAGGACAATCAGAGACTCGGGGTGTTTCCTCTCTTCCTAGCTTTTTCTCTGAAGCAAGTCGCAGAACTTGCGTATCAGGTCTCTATGTACAAAGCGATGATGGTCTTCATCGCGTCGCTTCTGGTTGAAGACCTCCATTCAGCGATCCAACGGTCGATGTCCTCTACGAGTTCTTTTAGAATCCTGACCTGGGCTTGCGTTGTCGCCATGATGGGGACAAGGTCGTCGACGTCGGGTTAAACGCTCATACGTCCCCGACTGGTTCTGCTCTGGAGGGAGGTCGATATCAGCAGTTAACGGCACGCGGCGACCTCAAGAGCGTACTAGCACAGAGAGCTGAACCCTCAGCTGACACGGAGGCGCACTCCTTCTTACGCTGCAGGAGTCCGGATACCTCCGGCTGGTGGAAGAGGCCTCGGCGTCATCCCATTCAGGTTCAACGGGACCTCCATACAACCCCTCCTCACCTTAGGGATAGCAGTCGATAGGCAACGCCTCCTCAATCGCTACTACCGCCGGCCAGAGCGTCACGCTGAACTTCAGAGGCGTCACCGGCGTCCAGATGTCCAGCCTTGGGGACAGCCACATATGCATTGTGCAGTCCATAGCCCCAGCGCCAGTCCCCAGAAAGAGCTATACGATTCGCCTGATGGGTCAAGGCTTCCTAACATTTCGGGCGACTGTGCCCTGGCGACGCCCACCTGGACCCACACCTTTTCCAGGTATGTTTCTCGGATCTTGAACGAAGTACGAAAGTATCGTGGACTCTGCAGGGCCTGTTCGAGACGAGCACGGCAAATGGCTTCTGTAGGCTTGCAAACAGTGCGGCTTTCGATTCATGTCACGCCTGCAGACTTTGCTGTTCGCCAACGGGCGGAGACATGGATGAGGAAGGAGGAAATCGTTCCTGTCTTTCTGGCTAATCAGATGCGTTACGCAGGTCACCAACCTAGCGGTTTATAGGATGGTTGAACTGTTGCGCAGACTAGCCAGCTGGAGTTGAGGACGTCAAATACAACCGCAATGGACATACTGACGGCCTTTGGCGTTGTCTCTTCTTTCTATCTTGGTCCCGTACCTGTCGGCCCGACGCTTGTGTGGGATCGAGTAACGCGATGCCGCGTTGAGGGTAGGAACCGCCTGTACCACTACCTACGTTATCCAGAGGGCCAAGCTTCAGACCACCCCCAGCCCATGGACTATGCGCGCGACTTCCCCAGTAGTGCGTGGACAAGACCGAAGGATGAACTCGACTCCATGGACTGGGACGCAGTCTCATCTCGGGTCCGATGACGAATTGACCTACAAAATAGGAGCGGTTTCTACCGAACTGACCGTTTTGGCATAGAGAGCTGTTGTGTGCATGGTCGACAGAATTTTCATCGAAAACCTGCGACTCAAGTGCAAAGTAGGTACCCAAGACGAGGAAAGAAGGGTGTCACAGGAAATTCTGGTGGATGTCAGCCTGACCGTTGGTCTTGGGCGAGCAGGCGCAAGTGACAATCTAGACGACACGATAGATTATAGGGATACGATAGAGCGGATATCGCAGTTCGTAACGGGCGGGGAATTTCAGCTCCTCGAGAGCCTAGCAGAAGGGATCGCTGCTATCGCACTGAAAAGCGCTGGTGTGGAGAGGGTGACCGTTCAGGTGCGCAAGGCCAAGTACTCGAACGAACCCTCGATTGGCATCGAGATCGAGAGGAATAGATAGTTAACCATGGTCGAATCGATCATAGCACTCGGCACCAATCTAGGGGACAGGGCTGGTAATCTCCGGAGAGCTATCGGGATGATCGGCAGGAAAATGAACCTGGTCGGAATGTCATCAGTTTATGAAACGAAACCGATGTACTATGAAGAACAAGATTGGTTTCTCAATTGCGTGGTGGCCGTCGAGACCGATTTGAAGCCGCGTGGGCTACTTCGGGAGTTGCAGGCCATGGAGACTGAACTGGGAAGGAAGCGCACTGTTAGATTTGGTCCACGTGTTATTGACCTAGACATTCTGTTCTATGGTAACGAGGTCGTATCTGAACCTGGGCTTGAGATACCCCACCCCAAAATCGCAGAGAGACACTTCGTGCTGGTGCCCTTGAACGAGATAAGACCAGAACTAGTCCATCCAGTCCTCGGGAGAAGGACGTCCGAACTGCTTGGGAATCTGGAGCCCGGTTGGGACCAGGTTATCAAGAGACCGCGCCTGCTCTCCGACTTCGTCTCGTCATCGCCTCAACGATCCTGACCGCCTGTACCGTCTCTCTCACGTCGTGGGTCCTCACCACATTGGCTCCATTCATCACTGCTACTGCGGTGGCGGCCAGCGACGCCGGCAGCCTCTCCTCGGGATTCTCAAGGTTCAGAATCTTCCCTAGGAATGATTTCCGCGATAGGCCCACGCACAGTGGCCTGCGAAGTGTTTCCAGCTTACGAAGATTTGCTAGGACGTGGCAGTCCCATTCGTACCAAGGCATTAGCTTCTGTGGAGAGTACGCTCGGCCAGCTCCCTCCTCTCTGAAGAAGCCGATGCCTGGATCCAGCACTATATGCTGTTCGTCTATGCCTTCTCTCTGTGCTATTCGCATCGTCTCGCTTAGCGCTTGGCGAACCCGTGCGATTGGCGCCACTTTCGAGGTTTTTGAAGAATGCGCCATCGCCAAGAGCGAAGCACCATGATCCTTGATCACTCGTGCCATTCCGGCATCGTTCTTCAGACCTGACACGTCGTTGATTATCGAAGCACCGTTCCTTAGAGCGACATCGGCAACTGACGCCCGAAGTGTGTCAACCGATACCGTGACGTGACCTGTTTCCATGACCGTTCGCAGCGCACTCCTTATACGAGCTGACTCCACTTCTTGAGAGATTTCGTTCTTCAGGTACGGGGCCGTTGACATTGCACCGATATCTAGTATGTCGGCCCCTTCCCTCGAGATTTTCGAGGCCATCCTTGAAATCTTTTCAGGAGTGTTTGCCACGGAACCTCCATAGAATGACTCTGGACTCACGTTGATTGCTGCAATTATCCGAACCGGAAAGCCCGAACCGACCCTCACGGGACCTAATTTGGCTACGCTTTTCAACGTCGTGACTATAATCGCTTGGTGCTGTAAAGGCATTGGTTACCTGTATGTCATTAACAGACCGCCTTCCCCTATCGACTTGCGGCCGATGGGGAGAGTAAAAATCTCAATCTAGCAAAAGTGCGGGCCCGACGGGAACCGGTGCAAAATCGCAGCTAGAAATGGTATCGAAACGGAACGGGTTCATGTTATGATGGTATCGGATGCGTTCCTCACCTGTTGAAAGTCAGGCCTTACTTGGGCGCAGGACAGGAATCCTCAGGCCCATGGCCGTGTAGTCAGCGTCGTTCCAGGTGACGAACTCGTCTGAGGTTGCCTCCGCTTGGGCCGCTATCAGGAAGTCGGGAAGTATCCTCTCGAACGCAGCTTTCCCTCTTATCCCTCTCGAGTAAAGCTCACCGGCCCTCCTAGCAACCTTCAGTGACTTGGACGCCCTGACCTCTACGCCATTGACCTTGAGGAGACTTTGGACCCTTGCCTCCTCGACCTTCGGATCTGGCGCTAGAAATATCCCTGTGTAGAGCTCTGAGTATACGGCGTCGGGAATGACAAGTTGACTCCTGTTCTCAATGGCTCGACGAAGGAAGGTGTCGGTCTCTTCGGCGAACCTGTCTCCGCTGAGATGGCTAATCAGTATGCTGGTGTCCAGGGCAAGCGTCGTCATCTCTTCGCCCCTTTGTTTCTGAGCCAGCGGACCATCTCAATGGAATCCTTCATGCCGACGAAGGCGGGATGCGACTTCCAAGTTCCCCTTGTCTCCTTCATCACAGCCTCCCAGCTTCTACCCACTTTCTCAATCACCACCTTTCCCTCTTGACTGCTGACGTCGACCACGTCGCCGACGTTGATTCCTACCTCTTCTCTGACTTCCTCGGGAATTGTGATCTGGTATCGTCTGGCCACCTTCGCTTTCATTGTCCGTACTGAGATTCCTATTTATGCGATAGGAATATAACCATTTTTCAACGGGTTCCACTTGGTCTACAAAGAGAGATTGGTGAAACTGAGCGAATCTGCGGGCTCGACTGGAATCGCTGCGAATTCGCAGTTAGAATCGGTATTGAAACAGTATGGTCCCTCAATTCCGAGTTTAGGCAGCTGGTACCTGAGGGGAGACAGTTGACTTCGGAAAGTCAATCCTTCGGGAATCTCGCTTCGGGTTCGTGACCTTGGCTTGCAAGGATTCCGAGGTCCTTGGAAGTCAAAACGCCTCTCCAAGCTGTCGACTTTAGTGACCACTTCATCCTTGAAGGAGCTGATCTTCTCGTCGAGTCGTCTGTTCTCCGAGTATACGGCCCCGAACTCGCGCTCCACCTCTCCCCTGATGCTCTCCAGCTCTCCCCAGATTGAACTCAGACCTGGGAGAAGAAGCCGCTACACCCAGCCCGGGTCCCTCTGAGCCATTTCCAATATCATATCCTCCGCTCCTACGTGATTCCCCACTCGAGAGTCCGACTCTCCGAAAGAGATCAAGATCGGATCTCGGAAGGCGTGTCATCTCGCCTATGGCGCGGAGGAGAAATAAGCGCTCCCCAGAAAAGCGGAGGTGAAATAGTTAAGAGGCTCCTTTCCACTAAACACGTCCCAGATGGACACATTGCGACCCTGTGGATGGAGATGAATCGAACGTGGTCGCGAATGATTGGGTCGGACTCGATGAGGTGGACTTTATCGGGGTTCGCTTCGACGGCTCGGCCAGAAGGGAAGGCCAGTCCTACGCCCCAGTCGCTCTGAGAGAGGCGGGGCTGGTGGCGGCCTTCGGTGATGGTGCGAGGCTCTTGCCTGACGTGACAACGTCGACTCCCGTCCCGGAACGCGGCAACGTGGCCGGATTCTACAACGAGCGGGCCCTTTCTTGAGATGCTCGACCTGCTCTATGAGCGCGTGCGGTCAAGCCTAGTGTCGGATAGGTTCCCATTCGTCTACGGCGCCGACTGCTCTGTCTTGCTCGCAGCTATCCCGGCAGCCGCGAGCGCGCAGGGAACCTCTGGGCTTCTCTTCGTCGACGCCCATGAGGACGCCACTCCGATGGAAGTCTCCACGACTGGCGAGGCGGCCAATATGGAGATTGCCCTTCTCCTCGGACTGGGCGAGAACAGGACCCCAGAACCGCTACATGGCAGACTGCCCTGGCCGGGATTAGGCGCGTGGCGCTGGCGGTCGACGCGCTGGCGGTGGCCCTCGTCCTGGTGGACCTGGGGCTCCCTTTCGTGCTCCCCCACTTCGCGTCGCGGGTCGGGGGGCTGACGGAGCGACTCTTCCTCGGGTCGGTGCTGCTGTGGATAGGGGTGGTCTCCGTGTACGCGGCGAGGCGCGGGCTCCGGGCGCGCGCCGGACCTATTGGCGGTCCTGTCGAAGGCACTTCTGTCTGTGTTATCCGCTACGACCAGCGATCCGATACCAAGGTGTTCTCCTATCGTCCTCATCTCGAACTCGAAATGGGCGTGGTCCACGGGGCTGACATGGCAGTAGAAGTCGAGCGTTCCTATTTCCTTGAGACGAGGTTTCAGAAGATCTTCGCGCCTTCACTGTCGCAGGTCCCATCCCCGCTTGAGATGGGCAGGTACGGCCCACCCTGATGTCATTCCCGCGGGGATTACCCATGACTCCCCCCTCTGCGTTTGGTCCTCGGTACGGGGAGATCGATGGAGTGCAAGGTCCCTTTCGAGTTTGCTCGCACGCCAAGCAGCAGGAATGCAGACGACACCCCTGATGCTACTCCGCTTTCAACCAGGGAGTCGGGTCAGGCAGCCTGACCAGAGCGTAGAGGTCGACAGGAGCAGGGAACTGGGCGTAGTATACCCGCCCTGTCCGCCTGATGTTGCCGACGAGGCCCGCTACAATCCCCGCGTGAACGACCATCCCACCGTTACCCGCTTAGCCTGGTCTGTGGTGCATCCGGCGACCTTGGAAATCCACGTCGTGTTGGGCGGGATCTGCTTCCCAAATCTGAGACGATTTTGTCAGGGACACATGTCCGGGGATGAACC
>JAJYYP010000023.1 GCA_021800855.1 archaeon
GCAACGGTTTTAAGCCCAACCAGGTCGCGCACGACAACAATTGAGTACTAGGGCACGATATGAAGACA
Source organism: archaeon (assembly GCA_021800855.1). GTDB lineage: Archaea > Thermoproteota > Nitrososphaeria > Nitrososphaerales > Gagatemarchaeaceae > UBA183. Next base: position 69 of record JAJYYP010000023.1, read on the forward strand.
TAACGACGCTGCTCTACATCGTCCCCTTCGCTGTCAGCGGCGTGTACGGGCTCATCGTCTGGTTCCAGGAAGGAATCTCGGCCCTCCTCCCGTCGCGGGTGTACCTGGCAGTGACCCAGAGCCCCGAAGTTTTCGTCATAGGCTCCCTCGCGGTGCTCGTTGGCGTCGTGATGGAGGTGCGGGGGACAGATGCCTCCCAACGGGGGACGAAGGTCGGCTCGCTGGGGACGACGCTGCAGGCGATAGCCGGGGCGAGTGTCTTCTTCGCGCTGGCGGGGGCGTTCTACTCCAACGGTGCCAACGTCGCAGGCGCAGTAGGGGACTTCATGGGGGGGAAGTACAACCTCATCTTCCCGGCGACAATGATGCTGTTGAGCTATCTGATCACCGTCCCGCTGAATTTCTCAGCTCTGGTGAAGAGGAAGACGCTGGGCCTGATACTCCTGCTCCTCGTCCCCGTGTCGATCTACGAGGTAGGGAAGCGCCAGATCTACGTCGGACTGGGGCTGGCCTTCGCACTCCTCATAGTCGGCTCGCTGACGTATATGCTGCCAGAAAGAGAGAACGGCGCGGAAGAGGGGTAGCGGAGGCCATCCCCGCAGCCGACCACTGGCACGCCGATGGCCGTCTCCCTGCTGTCAGATTTCGCCCCGATAGCCGTCGTGTTCTTCGTGGCTGAGCTCACAGACAAGGACGCCCTCGTGATCCTGTCTGTCGCTTCCCGGGGGAGGCCCGTCCTCACCTTCCTTGCAGGGGTGGCTGCTTTCACCTTCACCACCGGGCTCTTCGTCAGCATCGGTTCCGTCCTCATGCTCTATGTCCCGGTGCTGTGGGTCCGCCTCGCGGGCGGGGGGATAATGCTCGGCTATGGCGCTTGGAAGGCCTGGGGCCTTGTAGGGGCGGATGCCGAAGAGACGGATGGGTCCAAGGTAGACAGGCAGAGGTCGGCGGCGGTCTTCTTCTTCACCCTCGTGGGCGCCCTGGTCCTGCTCGACGTCGCCGGGGACGCCACCGAGGTGCTCACCATCGTCCTGGTGGCCCGCTATGCGGAGCCCCTCCTCGTCTTCGGAGCGGCCTGCGCGGGCCTCTACGCCGCGACCGCCATGGAAACGGCCTTGGGTGTCAAGCTCGGTCGGGCGCTCAGCCCACTGAGGCTGAGGGTCCTCTCAGCGGGCATCCTCCTTGCGTTAGGCGCATTCATAATCCTGACGAGCTTATGACATGGGGCACGTTCATTAAGACCGGGCGGGGGCAGGGGAGAGTTCCATGTCGGGGGCGAGCCAAGAAGGGATTACGGCCAAGAAGGCTGAGGACTTCGACGAATGGTACACGCAGGTCATCCTGAAGTCAGAGATCGCCGACTACAGCCCCGTCTCCGGGTGCGTGGTCTACAGGCCATCTGGATATGCTATCTGGGAGAACATCCAGCGGGAGACCGACGCCCTGTTCAAGAAGGCTGGCATCTCAAACACGTACTTCCCCCTCTTCATCCCCGAGCGCCTCCTGAAGAAGGAGGCCGAGCACGTGGAGGGGTTCGCCCCCGAGGTCGCCTGGGTCACAGAGGCCGGGAGCTCGAAGCTCGAGGAGAGGCTTGCCATACGCCCGACTTCCGAGTCGCTCATGTACGAGGTGGTCTCCAGGTGGATCAGGTCGTGGAGGGACCTCCCCATGAGGCTGAACCAATGGAACAACGTCGTCCGCTGGGAGTTCAAGAACCCTACGTTCATACTCAGGTCCAGGGAGTTCCTCTGGAACGAAGGGCACTCCCTGTTCGCCACAAGGGAGGAGGCCGAGGCCGAACGGGACCAGATCCTCGGGATATATCGCAAGGTGACTGAGGAGTACCTCGCCCTCCCCGGTTACGTGGGGAAGAAGACCAGGGGTGAGACCTTCGCAGGGGCGGAAGGGACCTACAGCATCGAGCACCTCCTCCCTGACGGCAAGGCGATCCAGGGGCCCGACTGGCACGCCGACGGCCAGAACTTCTCGAGGGCCTTCGGGATAGTCTTCGTCGACAAGGAAGGGGAGAAGCAGTTCGCCTACCAGAACACCTGGGCCATCTCCACCAGGGAGATAGGCGTCATGCTAGCTGTGCACAGCGACGACAGGGGGGCGGTCGTCCCCCCCAGGCTTGCGGCCATCCAGGTCGTCCTCGTCCCCATAGTCAACGACGAAAGCAAGCAGGCCGTCCTAGCCTCGGCAAGGAAGCTGATGGGCGCCCTTTCGAGCTTCAGGTCCCACTTCGACGACAGGGACCACCTCACCCCCGGGAGGAAGTTCAACGAGTGGGAGCTCAAGGGGGTCCCCCTCCGCATCGAGTTCGGGCCCAGGGACATGAGGGAGGGGCAGGCTGTCCTTGTCAGGAGGGACACAGGGGGGAAGCGGACCGTCAAGGTCGCGGCTCTGGCAGCCGAGGTCTCCAAGGAGCTCGACGCGATCCAGTCCAACCTGCTAGCCCGGGCCACCGAGGCGCTCCGGAGGAACACCCACGACGCTCGGACCTTGGACGAGCTGAAGGATGTGATGGCAAAGGAAGGCGGGATCGTCCGCATCCGATGGTGCGGTGACGCCGGGTGCGAGGGGAAGGCGAGGGGCGCGGCCGGTGGGAAGATACTCAACGTCCCATTGGACCAGGAGCCCGGGCGCGGGGTGTGTGTGGTCTGCGGGAAGGACGCCCCGACTGTCGCCCTCTACGGCAAGTCCTACTAGGCCGCCCGCAGGGTCGCGACTGGATTCGCGGCCGAAAACAGCCTGACCGAGGTCTCGTCGACGCTCATGGGGAGGTCGACCTTCGCCAGCGCTATCATCTGGAGAGAGAGGGATGACGCAGCGATCCCGAAGCAGGCGCTTCTGAGGAAGTCCCTGGTCTTGAGGTACCAGGATACGGTCGCGCCGCTGAGCACGTCTCCGGCGCCGGTGGTGTCGAGAACCGGGGCGTTGGGGACCCCCACCCTGTAGACCTTGGAGCCGTCAAGGACGTAGCACGAATCCCTCCCCTGGGTGACGATGCCCTTCCTTACCCCGAGCGCAGACACCTTGCCGAGGGCCTCCACCGGGTCGCCTTTGCCAGTGAGCATCTCCGCCTCGGTCCTGTCCATCTTCACGGCGTCTACTTTGGATAGGATTTTGGGGTCACGCGGCGGGGAGAAAGTCACGGTCCCGTCCGCGCCGAAGGACCTGACGAAACCCTGAGGGTCGAGGAAGACGAACTCGGTCCGGACCGCTATCTCGTCGAGGAGAACGGAAGACACCTCGCCTGCCACAGGGCTGACCAAGGCGGCATTGAACTTGGTGTCTGGAGGGATCTGAGCTGGGCTCACGTCGTCGCACCTGCTGGTCAGCCTCAGCGTCCTCCCCCCCGAGCTGCTTGAGATGCTGAACCTCGTGGTAGGCTTGGTGAGGCTCCTGTCCGCGGCCCGGAGGACAACTCCGTTCCTCATCAGCCACACCGCCTGGTCGTCCGGGAAGTCAGGGCCCACCCTCGTCAAAGGGGTCACTTCGTGCCCGAACCTCGCGCAGAGCAGCCCCGCGTAGGAGGGGGGCCCCCCAACGGACATCACCTGGCGCGTCGGCAGCTGGATGGTGTCTATGGTCACGTAACCGGCGACCAGGACCTTCAACGACCGCGTCCGCCCCTGCAGGCGGAATTAAGACTTTGGACGGAAAAGACCGTACACCAGACCCCCCATCATGGGGATCCCGCAGGCGAGCCGGTCCCCCTTTACCTGCCGCGGGATGGTGAGGGGAGAATGCGCCGCTTCATCACCTTTATAGAATGGATGTACGCCAGCGTGCGCGTTTGGCCACCGCCCAGATGGCCGATAACGTCGAAGAGTCCGCGTGGACCTCGGTCCACACTTGGACTTTCATCGCCTTCAGCTTTGGCATGCTCCTCGAGGCCTACATCTACGGCCTCTCCTCCGTCGCGACCGGCTGGTACCCTGTCATCAACTCCTTCCTCAAGAGCTCGTTGCTGGCGTGGGCACCGATCTGGCTCGCGATAGGGATAATCTTCGCAGGGCCGATGGCTGACAGGGTGGGGCGGAAGACCATGTTCTATGTGACGATGTCGCTGTACGCCGTCGGCGGGGTCGGGATACTCCTCAGCGGCACATACCTCCTCGTGCTGCTCTTCCTCGCTATGCTTCTGTTCGCGGCAGGGGGGGAGATGAACACCATAATGGCAGCGACTCACGAGGTGATGCCCCGCAAGCACCGGGGGAAGGCGATGTTCTGGGAGGTGAACTTCATCAACGTCGGCGGTGTGCTTTTGGCTGCAGTCGCGCTCAGCGCTGCCTACGGGCAGATTATCTTCCAGCGTGAAATGATAGGGCTGACCTTCATCCCGATATTGGTGGTGCTCGCTTACAGCAGGTGGAAGATGCCGGAGTCCATCAGATGGTTGGAGAGGAAGGGGAAGACCGAGCGAGCCGCTCGCGAGTACGCGAAGTACTATCAGCAGGGCCGCGCGCAGGCCGCTGCCCCAGCCGGCGCTCCGGCCGTCCAGGCCGCGTCATCTGCGGCCACCGGGGGCGCGATGGGAGGGAGGAGGCCAGGGATCCCGTTGAAACTCTTCGTCACGACCGCCGTGGCGACGGCCAACGCCGTCGGCTTCGGCCTGATGACGTACGTGCTGGGTCCATACTACTTCCCTAACCTGACGGCAGACATCATCCTTGTCGCGAACCTCGTAGGCTTCGTGGTGGGGGCCTTGGTAGCGACGCTCGCCGACAGGCTCAGCAGGGTGGGGATGTTGCTATATTCTTCGGTGGGGGTCGCCGCTGTGACCTATGCCATCTACCTTCTGGTCCCTCAGTGGTCGACGAGCCTCACGTTCTTCTGGATACTCCTCGTCGCGCTCAACCTGTTCGTCGGGGTCAATTACCTGAGCGAGGACACGCTCAAGGGCGAGGTGTGGCCGACCGAGCACAGGGGACTCCTGACAGCCATCCCAAGGGTCGTGTCCATAGGTATAATCGACACGATTGCCATCTACGCCACCTCGGGCTTCAGCCTCTCCCAATATACTCTGTTCAACGCCCTGATATGGACGCTAGGCCTAGTCGGCGCGATCGCCTGGGCACTCAGAGGGATAGAGACAGGGAAGGGTGTCAGCGTAGGGATTGCCTCCGGCGAGACGGGGGTGCAGGTCGGGATCCCGATGCGGTCCGCAAAGCCTGCTGAAGAAGCGCCTGTCTAGCCGCAGGTCCACCGACACCCGAGTGACGGGACTTGACTTCAAGTGCCCATTTGGCCCTCCTGCCACCTCCGGGGGCGCGGCCCCCTATGTCCCTCGTTCGTGCAGCGCTCCGTCCAGCTAGGTGGGGTGCGTGTGCTCGAATCGACCCTCCTTCCGCCTGAGGCCACGACTGGCAGACCCACTCCATAGGTTTAAAGAGGGACAAGGAGGCGCCGGCCTGCCTTGTCAAAGAAGAGGAAGAGCAGAGGGCGGTCCAAAGGAGGGAAGGGCCGCAGCGACACCATCTACTGCAGCAACTGCGGGGCGTCCGTCCCCCGGGACAAGGCGAAGAAGGTCACCAAGCGGACGAGCCTCGTCGAGCCGACCCTCGCTAGGGAGCTCAGGGCCGCGGGGGCTTACATCGCCTCCCCCACCCAGGTGGCCTACTACTGCGTCTCCTGTGCTGTGCACTACGGCATAGTGAAGGTCAGGGCCAAGTCAGAGCGGCGTTCTTGGTAGCTGCCTAGCGTCTGCCACCTTCGCGTAGCGGCGGAGGTCCTTGCATCTGCCGTTTCTCAGACCGTACTGCTCTCCCCACATCCCTCCCCTTGTTGGGTCGGCCAGGGGCTATGAGCAAGGGGTGATGGTCTGGGGCGGAGGCGCTTCGGAGGCCGGGATGATGGTTGCGTTGTTCAACATCGCCTTGGCGGGGTATGCAGGCTGGGTGTAGTACGGGGACGAAGAAGACAGGGAGGGCTCTGTCTTCCCGTAGGTCGGGTCTGTGCTCGGGTTCGCGAGGGCGCAGACCGCGCTCATGCCTGATATCACCTTGCCGAAGACTGTGTAGTTGTCGTCGAGGCTGGGGTTGTTGACCAGGTTGATGAAGAACTGGGACGTCGACGGGCCCTTCGGAGAGGTGCTGGCCATCCCCAGATACCCTGCGTCGTTGTGGAGCTTCCCGCACCATTCGAACGGGACAGACTGGCCCGAGCCCCCCTGCCCCCAGGTGGACCTCGTGCTGTTCACGGCCCCGCGTGTGTTCGGGTCCCCTGTCTGGATTACGAAGCCCGGCATGACCCTGTGCCAGACCAGGTCGTTGTAGAACCCAGAGTCAGCGAGGTTGACGAAGTTTGCCACCGCGGCAGGAGCGCAGCTCGGATAGAGCTCCAGGTATATGTAACCCTGGCTGGTCCCCAGCCTAGCGTAGACAGGTGGAGCCTGATAGATGTACGTCCAATATATCTCCCAGCCCGCCCCCCCGACCAGGAGCGCTACTATCGCGACTCCGGCTATCTTCCCCCAGGGGGTCTTCCTCGTCTTCCGCCTGCCTGGCTTGTCAACCAAGACTAGGCCCCAGGCGTCCTTCGGACCGTAGAAATACGCTTCGCCGCCCTGAACCCAACGGCGGGGGCTCAATAGGCGCCTATGGCGCGTCCGTCGGACCTCGTGGACCGGCCCCGTAGGCCGTGGCGCGCGCTTCAGCCCCTGCGGGGCTGCATCTGCGCAGGGACGGTTATGTGGGGGCCGCGGCGGCCTCTGGCCCCCCGCCCTCCAGTCCCTTGGCTGCCGTGTAGGTGCGCTCTACGAAAGTGAAGCCGGCGACCACTATCACGAGCAGTAGCCCCCAGTCGAGGAGGCCGACCAGGGATGAGACGGCCACTATCAGCAGCCTTTCGCTCCTCTCACCTATCCCTACCCCTGCGAGCCTGACGCCGAGGGCGTCGCCTTTGGCCCTGGTGTAGCTGACGAGGAGGCTGAGCGAAAGGGCAAGGAGGACCGTAGCAGGGTCTGCGAACCTTCCCAGCAGTATCCCTACGAAGAGAGCGACCTCGGCGACCCTGTCCATGGTCGAGTCGAGGAACGCCCCCCTCTTCGAGACTCTGCCAGTCACCCGGGCGACCGCACCGTCCACGATGTCGAACCAGCCGCCTACGAGTATCAGCACACCGCCGAGCAGCTCCTCGGGGTACCTCCCGGTAGAGTATGCCGCGGCGGCGAGGACTGCAAGGACGAGCCCCACGGCGGTCCACGCCGTGGGTGACCCCTCCACCCTCGCGAAGGCGGTCCCTACCGACCTCAGGGACGACTCGAGCCTCCCGCGCAGCCTATCCAGCACGGCTCGGCGGTCTCCCAGTTTTCTATATATACCAAAGGGGGGCGGAGTCGTTAGCCTTGGGGAAGATAGACAAGGGGGTAGGGTGCGGGGTGGCGGGGTGCAAGAACAAGGCAGAACGGTCCCTCAGCAGGGAGGAGATGGGGGGCAGCGGGCTGTCGGTCGGAGGGGAGGGGCGGAGGGTCTACCTCTGCCGGGACCACTACAAGCAGTGGAAGAAGGCGACGAAGAAGTCGAGGACCCTGGAGAGGTCGCGCTGGTAGTCCTGACATGAAGATACTACAGATGCACGCCGACTTCATAGAGTATACTCCGGTCAAGAAAGAGATTCGCGCCGCGGAGGAGGCTGACTCGAGGACGGTCAGAGAGGAGGACATAGTCGTGCTCTTCACCGCCTTCGAGGCCGGGGACGACGCCGCCCTGGTGAAGCAGGCGGTGGCGGAGGCGAAGGATTTCCTGGCCAGGCTGGGGGCCACCAGGGTGATGCTCTACCCGTTCGCGCATCTGAGCCAGGACCTTGCCCCCCCCGGCGACGCGCTGCAGCTCCTCCTCGCGATGGAGAAGGACGCGGCCGGCGCCGGGCTGGAGGTGCGGAGGGCCCCGTTCGGGTGGACCAAGGCCCTGCAGATCAAGGTCAAGGGGCACCCGCTCGCCGAGATGTCCAGGAGTTATGGAGCGGGGGCCGCCACAGAACGTCCCCAAGCCAAGGGGAGGCCGAAGCGAGAGCTGACTGACGCCGAGGCAATGGGGAGGCTGAGGAGGAGCGACTTCGTCGGCCTCCCTGAGGGGGACCACAGGACAATAGGGGAGAGACTCGACCTGTTCAGCTTTCAGGAGGTCTCGCCGGGGATGGTCTATCTGCACGCGAAGGGGCTTGTCCTCAGGAACCTGCTGGTAGACTTCCTGAGGGGGGAGCTCGCCCGGGGAGGGTACCAGGAGGTCAGCACCCCCACCCTGGCCAACACCGCCCTCTGGCAGGTGAGCGGCCACTCGGCGCATTACAAAGACAACATGTTCCTGACAGCCCTGGGGGACGAGGAGATGGGACTCAAGCCGATGAACTGCCCTTCGCACTTCCTGATTTACAGGTCGAGGAAATGGAGCTTTCGTGAGCTCCCTGTAAGGTACGCGGCCTTCGACCCCCTCTTCAGGAACGAGCTGAGCGGGGTGTCCAGCGGCCTGTTCAGGGTGAAGTCCCTCACGCAGGACGACGCCCACGTCATAGCCACCGAGGAGCAGGCTGAGGGGGAGCTGGCCAAGATGCTGGAGATGATGGAGAGGGTCTACGGCACCTTCGGCCTCCAGTACAAGGTGAAGATATCCACGAGGCCCGACGACTCGATGGGGACCAACGACGAGTGGGAGAGGGCGACCGGGACCCTCGTCCGCGCGGTGAAGTCCAAGGGGTGGCCATACGAGGTCAAGGAGAAGGAGGGGAACTTCTACTCCCCCAAGATAGACGTTGACGTCAAAGACTCGCTGGGGAGGGAGTGGCAGTGCGGGACCTTCCAGCTGGACTTCCAGATGCCGAAGAGGTTCAAACTCAGCTACACTGGGTCAGACGGCAAGGAGCACACCCCTGTCGTCCTGCACAGGACCATCTTAGGCTCCCTCGAGCGGTTCATGGGGGTGATCCTGGAGCACTACAGGGGGTCGCTCCCTGTCTGGCTCTCCCCGGTTCAAGCGAGGGTCATCCCACTCTCCGACGAGCACCTCCCATATGCGACGACCGTGCTCTCTTCATTGGTGTCGGCCGGGGTGAGGGCGGAGGGGGACTTCGGAAGCGGGACCATGGGGGGGAAGATCAGGGATGCTCAGCTCCAGAAGATACCATACATGCTGGTGGTGGGGAAGAAGGAAGAGGACTCGGGGTCAGTGGCCGTTAGGACGAGGGGCGGGGAGCAGACATTCGGGGTGAACGTCGGGGACTTCGTGGCCAGGTTGAAGGAAGAAGTCGCCGCTCACAGGTGAGCGGAGGGGACCTGCTGGGTGACGCAGTGCAGGGTCCCGAGGCCGTGGACCAGGGCCCGGCAATCGACCCCCACGACCTCCCGTGAAGGGAAGAGAGCCTGCATGGCGCCCATCGCCGCCCTGTCGCTCTCCCCGCCGAATGTGGGGACCAGAACGACGGCGTTGCCGATGTAGAAGTTGAGGTGGCTGGCAGGGAGCCGGCCGTCGGCCGAGGCGACGGGGGCGGGCATGGGAATCTCCTCTATCTGGAAGGGCCGTCCCCGTGGGTCCTGCGCTGCACGGAGGATCTTCAGGTTCTCGTCGAGGGCTGCATGGTTCCGGTCGGATCTGCCGGGTTCGACTGCAGCCGCGACGGTACGGGGGGCGACGAATCTCGCTATGTCGTCCACATGCCCGTCGGTGTCGTCCCCTTCTATCCCGCGTTTCAGCCAGACGACCGACTCTCCCCCGACGTAGTCGGCCAGCAGCTTCTCTATCCCGTCCCTTCTCAGCCGGGGGTTCCTGTTGGGGTTGAGGAGGCACTGCTCGGTAGTGAGCACAGTCCCCGCCCCATTCGGGTCAATCGACCCGCCCTCGAGGACGACGCCGGGCTTGAACGTGCGGAGCCTCGAAGCAGCCGCTACTGCCTCTCCCGACTCGTCGTCGGGGAGGAGGTCCTCGTACTTCCCTCCCCAGGCGTTGAACCTCCATTTCACCACGGCGACGTCGCTCCCCCTGACGTATGTTGGCAGATAGTCTCTGGTCCAGACATCGACCGTCCTGATGCGGTGGAACGTCACCCTCTCCGCACCCCTGACAAGCCCCCAGACCCTTTCTTCTGACTTCGAATCGTCCACAAGGATCCTAACCTCCTCTCCTACTGCGAGAGCTCCTACCATCTTCACGTACGCTTCCTCGACCTTCGGGAGGATACCGCCTGGGAACGTCCCGTGGTTCTTCGGCCAGGAGACCCAGGTAGCCTCATGGCGCTCCCACTCGGCGGGCATCACGTACCCCAGGGACCTCGGGGTGCCCCCCACCGTCGTCACCTCGCTATCGCCGAGTAGGTCCTCTTCTGCCTGTTCCTGAAGAAACCCCACCCTGCCTCTATCTCCTCCCCCAGCCCGGGGTAGCAGTCCACGGTCAGCACCCCCTCGCTGTCGTCCGCCCTGAGGAGCACCTTCCCGAACTGGTCGCAGACGAATGAACCTCCCCAGAACGTTGTCGGCCCCTCCCTCCCTACCCTGTTCACCGTGCAGACTACCACGCTGTTGGCCACGGCATGGCCGACCTGGACCTCCTCCCAGGCCAGCTTCCAGTCCCCTTCGGCCATCTCTATCCCGTCCACCCGGCCGATGGCTGTGGGGTAGAAGAGGATGTCTGCGCCCATAATCCGATTGACCCTCGCGGCCTCAGGGTACCACTGGTCGAAGCAGATCAGCGTCCCGAGCCTGCCCTTGGCTGTCTTCACGACCGCGTACCTGTCCCCAGGCGTGAAGTAGTCCTGCTCGTAGTAGTGTTCGTCCTGGGGGATGTGGACCTTTCTGTATTTGGAGACCTTCCTCCCATTCTCGTCGAACACGAGGCAGGTGTTGTACCTGCGCCGCCCGTCCCTTTCGAAGATGCTCCCCCCGACCAGGACGACGTTGCTCTCCTTCGCCTTCTCAGAAAGCCACCTGCTCGTCGGGCCCGGGATTTCCTCCGCCTTTTCGAAGGACCCCCTGCCAGTCGGGAAGTAGCGCGAAAGGAAGAGCTCGGGGAGGCAGACGACTTCGGCCCCCTGGGTCGCAGCCTCCCGTATGTACCGCTCGGCCTTCCTCTGGTTGGCCCTCCGATCCTCCCCCATCGCCATCTGGACCAGCCCCAGCCTCACCTTCTCACGCGCCAACATGTCAGCCATCCCTCGCTCCCTATACAAATCGAGCGCTCCCGCCCGACAGCAGAGGGCTCAGGGCTGCGGCTACCCACCCCAGAACAGATCGAGGGTGGTGGCGCCCATGATCTCGTCGAAGGAGAAGTCAAGGGCGTCCAGGAGCTGGTCGAACATCGAGTGGGCGTACTCGATGTATTTGTCGGTGTCGACCTCGTCTGCCCTGGCCAGCTTCGCCGGCTTCACGTACGGGGGGCTCTTGGTCTTGACGAAGGCGATCGTCTCCCCTGCTTTGATATCCTCACCCTTCTGTTCGAGCTGCATCGCAGCCCTGACGTGCTGGGGGGTGGTCCCGTTGTATTTTCCCGTCGGCTTGCTCATCATGACGGTGAACGCCAGGTCCTGGACCGGGACCCTCTTCCCCTTGAGGTCAGACACCATCTTTGTGAGGAGCTCCCTTGTGCTGGTCCTGGCCCTCTCGAAGTCGTCCGGGTCCTTGACAGAGCTGAGTATCCCCAGTGCGTCGTAGAATATCCTCTTCAGGTATTCAGGGGTCTGGCTCTTCTTCCCCGTGAGCCCTTTGATGTCGACCGTCCCGTCCGGGAAGACGCCGAAGTAGTTCTTCTTCCTACTGCTGAAAGCGACGTACCTGTAGACCTTGTCGAGGTCTAGCTCGACCCCAAGGCCGGAGTCGGCCCACGCAGATATGGTGGACACCTGCTCCTTCGAAGGGCTGTGGAGGAATAGGCTGTCAGTGTCCGAGTAGAGGACGTCGACCCCGAGCTCCTTGCACTTGGCTATGGTCCTCGTGATGGCGTCCCTGCCGAGGGCGGCGGTGGCCTCGGCGACCGGGAGGCAGTAGAAGGCGAACGACTCGAACCCGAAGGAGCCGTAGGCGCCGTTGAGGTAGACCTTGAGGCTCTGAGAGACGACCCCGTACAGCTCCCTGTCCTGCTTCGACAGAGTCGGGTCTTTCGCCAGCTGCTTGTAGTGCCCTACCCTCAGGTCCCTTAGAGAGCCTATCACAAGGCTCGTGATCCCGTTCCTCTTGGTGCACTCCCACGAATCGGTGTCGGGTATCCTGTTGGACCTGCACTCGGGGTGGGTGCAGTTGACTGTCTCGTAGGAGAGGTTGTGCACCTTCATCAGGGAAGGGTACAGGCTGGCGAAGTCGAGCACCGCGACGTCGAAGTACACCCCTGGTCTGGGGTCGATCACGAGGCCCCCCTTGTACTTCTTCCCCTTTATGATCGACTTCGAAGACGCCCCTCCCTTCTCGGCGAGCTCGTCCTGCCTCGGGATGAGGGCCCCGATCCTCCTGTGCTCGTAGAACAGCATGCTCCTGATCCAGTTTGATATGCCGAGCCTGGAGACGTCGTTCATGGGCATCTTGCCTATCCTCGAAATCATGAGGAGGAGCTTCATCACGATGGAGTCGCTCATGGAAGTCAGCTCGTAGGTCAGCTGGGCGTCGTTCAGGCAGTACTCCCCGAGCTTCAGGAGGGGGAGGTCGCCGACCTCTCCCTCGAAGTCCACCTTCGACTTTCCGATCAGGGACTCCGACACTCCTCCGAGCGTGTGGTCGGTGTACCTGTTGCTGAACGCGTAGACCTGGATTGACCTGTTGCGGAAGAACTGGTAGAGGTCTATGTGGATCCCATGCTTGAGCGACGCCGCCACCCTCTCCAGCTGGATAGGGTCCTCCTCCTCAGCTATCCCCAGCCTCTCGCTCCTGTGCTGGATGTACCTCAGGTCGAAGTCGTCTCCGTTGAAGGTGACTATCACAGGGTAGTCCATCATCTTCGAGAGGACCGCCCTGAGGAGGTCCGCTTCCCTGTCGAAGAGCTGGTAATCGTAAGGCGCTCCGCTGACGCCCTCCTCGCTCCGCCCTCCCCTGAGCATGTATACCACCTTCTCCTTCTCGTTGAAGAATGACACGGCTATGACCTCTCGGCTCGGGTTTTCGACGTCGGGGAGCCTCCCCGGCTCGTTGTCGACCTCGATGTCGAGGGCCACCCTCTTGAACTCTGAGAGAGGCTCGCCGAGGAGCTCCGCCCACTCCTTCAGGAACGGGGTGAACGCCGGAGGGTTCTTCGCCATGATCTCATCCAGAGACCTAGCCACCCTTTCTGGGACAGCGTGCCTGACAGGGACCACCTTCCCCTGTGTCACCCTGTAGTACGTCCCCATGCGGAGGCCGAGGTCGTAAGCGTAGTTCTCGTAGTACTTGATGTCCGCCTCCCAGGCCCTGATCTGGTCGCGGATGCTGTCGTTCCCTCCGCCTATGGCCAGAGGGTCGGTGGTGACTATCTTCCTGAGCCTCGTCTTCGAGTCGGTGAGCAGGTCCATCTTCTCCTCTTCGACTATCTCGAGCACGTCCTTGCGAGCGCTCACCGCCTTCAGGTCGTCCATGGGGAGCTTCGTGTAACAGTAGGGGCGGTGCCCTGTGTCGTCCTCCCAGAGCCAGAACCTCCCTGCCTTCTGGTCGTAGAACTTCAGGACGGCCTTCTTCTTGTCGCCGTCGTACGAAGCGGACGCGAGCAGGGACTCCCCCACCTCCTTCGCCGGCCTCGTCAGCTCCGCCAGCTTCGCGGCGAGGCCGTAGGTCTGTACCTGGGTCTGCGAGGCCAATGGTGATTGCTCAGCGGCACTCGTTCGGCAAATAAGGCTACCTCGGCTTCCATAGGCCCGGGGCGGCGGACGATTTATAACGAGTGGCGGGGGGCGCCCCTCTGATGCCTGACGTCGGGAAGCTGCTGAGGGGGTATGCCCCATATTTCTTCTGGGTCATCGCCGTCGTCTGGGTCGCGGTGGGGGTAGAAGGTGGGTCCACGCTGATAGCCTGGCCCGTGACTGCCTGTGCGGTCTCTGGGGTGCTGCTGAAGCTCCGGCCGGGTTGGAGGCTGACGTTCTCTTGGTCTGTCTCGAGCGCCGTCCTCGGCCTGCTAATATCGGTCTATCAGGTATACGCCTGGTCTCCGCTGCTCGCGGGGGACTTCTCTTCCCTGGCCGCCTCTGCGCTCGGGGTGTTCACAGTCCTCGCTGTGGTCCACGTCTTCCTGCTGTACGCAGGGGCCGCCAAGCCTCTACACGTCTAGATCGAGCCGGACTTCGAGAACTTCCTGAGATAGTAGACAGAGTACCCGCTTATCGCGAAGAGGGCGCTGAAGGCCCTCGTGGCGAAGACAAGGCTCCACTGGGATGGGTAGGTGGTCGCCAGGGTGTCAGGGTTGCAGTTCCCCAGCCCTACCGGCGGGGGGGCGCAGGACACGGAGAAGAGCGCTCCCCAGACCATGAAGTTGTACATCACCTCGTACGCGGCGGAGAAAGCGACCACGAAGCCGAAGAGCTGCAGGAACATGAGCAGCCAGTGGGGCCACTTCGAGACCGTGTCCTCCCAGATTCTCAGGCCGCTGTAGAAGAGGGCGACGCAAGCGACGCTGAAGTAGGTGATCGGCTGGGCGAAGTACGGAGGGAACGGGAAGTAGACGTCCACCAGGGCCTTCCCGATGGGCTCGTCGGTGAAATAGAGCGACTTCGCGATGCCGTAGACAGCGACTATCACGATGATCGTGAACGACACCCAGGCCACGATTTTGTACATCTTCCTGGCTCCGTCGTTCATCAAGAGTCTGCGACTTCCGCTCTGGTCTTTAAGCCTTGGCAAGGCGCTCCGCGCCGCGAAGCGCGTACCAGGCCGCAAAGAACATCAGGGGGAGCTCGAAGTAGCTCCAAAAGGCGACGCCGGGGAGGAGGAAGAGGGAGAGGGCGGAGAAGTAGGCCGAGCGCAGGGCCAACCCCCTCAGGCTCCAGTCGAAGCGCCAGAGGAGGGCCCCCAGCGCGACGAGGACGAGGAGCCCCCTCAGGGCCAGCGGGGCAGAGCTCCCCAGGCTCACGAGGATCCCCTGGAGGCTCGGGTTAAGGCTGGTTCCGAAGGGGCCGAGGTAGAGGAAGGGGACCGGGGGTCGCTGGAACTGGAACAGCAGGGTGTCGTGTATGAACGCGCCGGGGGACCACGCCAAGAACGGGAGGACGACAGCCGCCGCAGTCAGGACGGCGAGGATGGGGGGGGAGGCCCTCCCCCTGCGGAGGGAGTACGCCGCGAAGAAGGGGAAGGCGAGCCAGGCCTCGACGCTCGACCCGAAGGCTAGCCCCCAGAGGACCCCTGACGCGTTGGGCCGCCCGTTCGCTTCTGCAGCCATCGCTGCGGCTGCGAACGCTATGGCTGGAAGGGAGTCGTTGACGAAGTAGGTCGAGAACAGGACGACCGGGGGGAAGAGGAAGTAGGCCAGGGAGGGGAGGGCCCCCCTGGGGCCGAGGAGGCGGATGGACAGCGCCGCAACCAGGTCCGACGCTACCACTCCAAGGCTCGTCGCGCTGAGGGCCCCGGCAGGGGCGATGAACGAGAAGACCCCTGGGAGGTAGGCGAAGACTTCCGCGGCCCCCGGAGTGGCGAGGGAGGGCGGGGCCGAGTAGTACGCGCCGTATGGGTCCACCCCGCGGAGGAGGTGCTGCACCGCCTGGACGTCGTAGTACGACACATCGGTGAGGTACAGCGGGTGGACGAGCACGAGGGCCACCCTTACCGCGAGGCCGGCGCAGATGGAGGCCAGGAACGCGGGTCGGGTGAGGACACGTCCTCTGAGTGCGCTTTCGGGCAATCTGTTATGGAACCGGGGGCGGGCGGGGGTGCCGAACTTAAAAGCGAAGCAAGGGCAGGGCCGTCTGCCTTTGGGTTTCATCCCGGTAAACAAGCCGCACATCGGGGAGGAGGAGAAGAAGGCCGTCCTCGACGTCGTCTCTTCAGGGATGCTGGTCAACGCGTCGTACGAGGGAGGGCCATGGGTCAGGGAGTTCGAGGGGAAGGTGAAGCGTCTCCTCGGCACGAGGGACGCGGTCGCCGTGAACTCCGGGACCGCCGCCCTGCACACGGTCCTGATGGCCCTTGGGGTCGGGCCAGGGGACGAGGTGATCGTCCCTTCGTTCACTTTTCTCGCGACCGCCAACGTCGTCCTCGCGTGCGGTGCAAAGCCTGTGTTCGTCGACATAAAGGAAGACTACAACATGGACCCCGCAGCCCTGAAGAAGGCTGTGACCAGGAAGACGAAGGCGGTCATACCGGTACACGTCTATGGATATCCAGCCGACATGGACGAGATGCGGGAACTCGCCGCGGCGAAGTCCATACGGGTGGTCGAGGACGCGGCCGAGTCCCTCGGGGCGACCTACAGGGGGACCCAGACGGGGAAGCTCTCGGACGCGGGATGCTTCAGTCTGTACGCCACCAAGGTCGTCACTTCGGGGGAGGGGGGCGCCATTTCGACGGACGACGCCGAGCTCGCCGACAGGCTCAGGCTCATCAGGAATCACGGGCAGGTCCACGGTTACGACTCCAGGTGCCTGGGGTACAACTACCGCATGCCCGAGGTGAGCGCGGCCCTCGCGTCCGTCCAGATGGACAGGCTGGAAGGTTTCCTGAAGGCCAGGGCGAAGAACGCGAAGTATCTCAACGAACGGCTCGCGGGGGTCCGGGGGGCGAAGTTCACCCAGGACGCGGGTGACAGGACCCACGTCTTCTACCTCTACACCCTGCACCTCAGGAAGAACAGGGAGAAGGTCCAGGGGGCCTTGAAGGCCGCCGGGGTCGGGTCCGCGGTCTACTGGCCGACGCCGGTGCATAGGACCCCGCTTTACAAAGAGCTCGGCTACGCCAGGAAGAAGCTGGCCGTGACCGAGGACGCCGCCAGGCACGTCCTCTCGGTCCCGTGCCACCCAGGGCTGACAGAGGAAGAGCTCGAGACTGTCGCGGACTCGTTCCTGGCGGCTGCGCGCGAACACCTGTAGCGTGGGCGCATGAAGGCACTCGTCTCCTTGATGTGCCACCCAGAGCGGGAGCCGAAGATAGAAGTCCCAGCAGACGAGAGGTATGAGGTCCACGTAAACAAGACACCCAACTACGCCGACGCATACAGGGGGGCGATCGCGGATGCTCTGCAGAGAGGGATGGACCTCGTCACCGCTGACACGGACGGATATCACCCTCCGGTTGAGATAGCCAAGCTCGCGGCGAGGGACTTCGGAGGAGGGCCGTACCTGGTCCTCCCATACAGGGAGAACATCGGGATCCAGTCCAAGTCGTTCTCGCTCTTCTTCTCGATGCTGGAGAGGAGGCGGGTCAGGGACTCCACGAGTGGCCTCTGCAGGTTGTCCCTGGACCTAATGAGGTCCCTCCCGCCTCTGAAGGCAGTGGACATGACGATACACATCGAGATACTGAAGCACGCGTTGAGGTCAGGGGCGAGGCTGGTCCAGTACGGCTACCTCTCCTCGGCCAACGACGAGGGCGAATCGAAGAGGACGAGGCACTATCAACTTAAGCTCCTCGCCGCGGCGTTCAGATAGAGCGATAAGGCGAGGCCGGACGCCGGGGTGGTGCGGCGCCTGCGCGGCGGAGCCAAGGAATGCGAAGGCTTTCCTTCTCCGAACTACCCTCGGGCATCGCCGAGCCGCGTCAGCGTCTATCTGTCGGTGCGGAGCCCGAGGAAGACGAGCTTTGACTTCCGCCCTTTCGACTCGTCGGGCTCCGGCGACGAGCACTGACAGCCTCGTTTGCAGTTCGTCGTTATCACATGCCCTGTCGGCCAGTGGGGGAGGCCGAGCAGGGCGCTGCGGGTTATATGGTGCTTCCAGCCGCCGCCCCGCAAGACCACCTCGTGTCCGCAGCTCCTGCAGCAGCCAAAGACGAGCCTTTCCACTCCACGAAGGCGGGCTCCTGACGTATAATACCGTTCAGCGTCGACGCAGGTGTAGGTGATCTGGCGAGGCAGCGCCACGTGGCTCGGCCCCCGCGTGGCCAGGGGTTGCCGCGCACCTCCACACTTACAGCCGGCA
>JAJYYP010000075.1 GCA_021800855.1 archaeon
GCGCACGACATGTGGGCGCCTTACCATCCCAAGGAGACCGCGGACACAGTTGCCGGAATAGATAGTAGCTGGAACTCCATGTCCTACCAGGGCTTCTTCCTTTACGCTGTGGACTGCGTTTCGATACTTGATGATAACTCCTTCCTGGTGAGCCCGCGCTATCAGGTCAACATAGGGCTGCTTGCTGGGGAAATGAACGGCGGAGAGGAGGGGGCCGGGGAAGGAGGAGGAATGAGGGTTTTCAACCCGTCGGAGCAGCTTGGGGAGATCGGGGCCGAGTATGAATACCAGCTGGCAGTGGAAAGCGCCGGTAAGGTCGGGCAGGTCCTGATCGACGGTTCGATAATGGCCAGGCTATTCGACAGCAGGATCAGGAAACGGCCGGCGGCCAGGGAGCGCTCGGAGGCGCTGGCCAGGATGAACGGCGTGACCTTCGTATCGAAGACCTCCGAAAGCAACCAGCTCTTCGGGGGAATAACAGGCGACATGTTCTTCTTTAACAGGGCGTCGAGCGGAGCGGGATACTCTGAGCCCTACTATGACGAAAGGATGGGGATTACGTTCTTCTACTGCAGGCTGGCGGACTATGTCCCCTGCATAAAGGTCGAGGTCCCGGGCCGCACCGACGATGTGGAACCACTTATCGACGCCCTTGGCTCTCGCCAGTTCGACGGGTATCCATATGTGCTCAGGCTGGCCCATGAAAGGTGTAAGATATCCGCCGAGGATATGATGACCCTTTCGGACACGGTAGGGCTGAACGTGGAGGTTGGAGGCAGGGATGTCCTTGGCGAATGAGGCCGTGAGCCCCATCGGCATAGTGGCCACGGGAAGCCGCCCGTACTCCTTTTCATTCATTTCAAGGAGGCCGGTTCCGGTCGGGGTTTATGTAGTGGTGGACGGGACCGAAGGGAGCATACTGGGGCTGGTGGAGGACAGCCAGATAGAGAGCAGGCTGATGGACAACGCCCGTAGCTTCGATGCGGGGATAGATGCGAGCAGGGCGGCGGCAAAGGACGAAAGGGACAAGCGCAACAGCGCGTTCGTCCAGGTGGTCGGCCTGCTGGAGCAGCTAAAGAAGGGGTCACAGTTCATGCCCTCCCTGCCCGCAGTTCCGGGCTCGGCGGTCCATCTGGCCCCTGCGGAGGCCCTCAGCGCCGTTTTCAGCAGGGACAGCAGGGAGTGGCTGAAGATTGGGAAGCTCCTCAGGGACGACGGTGTGGACGTATCCGTGAACGTTAACCGGGTGGCCTCAAGGCACCTCGCCATCCTGGCCACCACGGGCAGCGGAAAGTCGAACCTTCTGGCGCTGATAGCCAAGGGCATAGCTGATATGTACGGCACCATGCTCATCCTGGACTATCAGGGCGAATATTCGGAGCTAAGGATAAAGAACGCCGTAAACCTGCAGGCCAAGGTGAACCCCCGTCTGCTTGACGCGGAAAGGCTGGCCGATATGCTTGACGTCAGGCAGGGGGCGGAGATCCAGAGGAGCGTCCTGAATCAGGCCATGACCCAGCAGGTGAAGGATGCTGAGGACTTCTGGGGCTCGCTGGTGGCTTCCCTTAACAACATAAGGGATAGCGAAGGCTCCAGCGCTGGCACCAGGAACGCGGCGGTCAGGCTGGTCGAGATAATAGAAAGGGCCAGGCGCAGGAAGGGGAGGGTGCTGGACCCCACGATAGGAAACCCAATAGATATGGTGGCCCCGAACCACATAAACGTGCTGGGGATGCAGGACCTTTCGGAGATGCAGGCGGCCTTCGTGATATCGTATTACCTGGAGGAGGTGTTCGAGAGGAGGAAGGAGGCGCGATATGCTAGGTCCGCAGGCGGCGAGGGGGCGGACAGGATCAAGTTCAGGTCTCCGGTGGTCATCGCCATAGAGGAGGCGCACACCTTCCTCCCGGGCGGTGAGGAGAAGACCGAGGCCAGCCGCATGGCGTTCAAGATAGCTAGGGAGGGCAGGAAGTTCGGGGTCGGCCTGATCGTGATCTCCCAGAGGCCAAGCAGGGTTGATCAGGACGTGTTGAGCCAGATGGGCTCACTGGCCGTTTCGCGCATAACCCAGCCGAAGGACCAGAACTATATACTGGAATCGAGTGAGCTGGTGACCGAGAAGCTGGTCAGCTATCTGCCATCCCTCAACGTGGGGGAGACGGTGCTGCTGGGCCAGTGGGTCACCCTCCCCTCAGTGGTCAGGGTCCGAAAGGTGGATGAGAAGCTGGTTGGGGCTGACGTAAACGCGGAGCGCGAGTGGCGTGAGGACCTGGAGATGCAGGGGATAGCCCACGAAAGCACCGACGATCTGATAAGGAGGCCCGACTGAGCAGTGACGGCTGCCGTGCCTGCGGTGGTCAGATGCTGATAGGGCACCTGTCCGATTCCCACCTGGGGGCTAGGCCATACGGCCTGAGGGAGAGGGAGGAGGACTTCTACGAGGCGTTCCATGAGGCCATAGGCGTCATGGTGGAAAGGGGGGTAAGCGCCATAATCCACGCGGGCGATGTCTTCGATACGCCCACGCCGGACGGAACGGCGCTGGTGAAGATGGTCAGGGAGCTGAAGATGCTCAACGAAAGGGGCATCAGGTTCTACTTTACCATGGGTGAGCACGACATCAGCAGGCGATACGTAACCCCTACATCATTCCTCTATCCGGAGATGAACCTGGCGACCTACATCGGCGACGGGGAGCCGCTGTCCAGGGACGGGTTGACTATCGTCGGCTTCCACAAGTACAGGAGGCTCGAGGCTAACGACCTGAGGGCCAGGCTAAGGACGCTGGATGACAGGATCGCTTCGATGGGCGGCAAGAAGGTCCTCGTCCTCCATCAGGGGCTGGTGGAGTTCAATGAATACGCAGGCGAAATCAGCTCCTCGGACCTCCCTAAGTCCTTCGATTACTACGCAATGGGCCACCTTCACGACATGGCCGAAAGGAGGTTCGATGGGATAAGGGGCCCGGTGTGTTACCCCGGGTCGCTGGACTCCACATCGGTTGAAGGGATAAGGGACCACAGGAAGGGGTTCTACCTGGTGGAGCTTTCGGGCGATGAAGCGAAGCCTGAATGGGTTGAGCTCAAATCACTGCGTAAGCATATCAACGTAGAGGTCAGCTATGGAGACCTGGAGGGGAGGGTTGAAGAGCTGATGGGACAAATAACCGGGCTGAAGAAGAAGCCGCTGGTCCACTTTAAGATAGTGGGAGCCGGGGCCCCTGATGTGGGCACCACCGCCGGCAGCTCGCACATAGTCAACGCCCTCGGGCGGCTGCAGCGTTACACCATCTACCAGGACTGGGAATTGGTAGAAGGCGATGCCGATCGACCCGCCGGAATGGACTATCAGGAAAAGCCCCAGGACGTGGACCACGAAATGCGCGCCATCGCGGGCAGGGTGCTGGGAAGCGATGAGAGGGCAGCCTTTGCCATAGATGAGCTGATGCCTCGCCTGGTGGCCGGCAGGGTGGACGAGGCCATTGAATCCCTGTGGTCGGCATATCAGGGGGGAAGGCTGAAACCGGCAGGACCGGTAAAAGGGCCACCCACTCCAGCGTCTGCTGACGCCGGAGGCCGGCAGCCATCCGGGGCGGCCAGGCGGGCGCGGGCTAAGGGGGGGTTATAGGGTGATCGAAAGGGTAAGGTTGAAGAACTTCCTGTCACATTCGGATACGGAGATATCCCTGGACGAGGGGGTAGATGTATTCGTGGGCCCGAACGGCGCCGGCAAGTCCTCGGTCATAGACACCATCACGTTCGCGCTGTACGGCGAACACACCAGGGCCCAGGCTAAGAACCTGGTCAGGAGGGGGTCGCTGGAGGGATCGGCTTCAGTAGTATTCACCAGCGCAGGGAGGAGGTATCTTGCTGAAAGGAAGCTTGGGCGGACGGGCAGGCTGGAATCGGCAGTCCTGAAGGAGCTGACGGACGGGGCAAAGACGATAGTGGCCGGGGAGAGAAGGCAGTACGGCGAGTCCATGTCAGAAGAAGTGTCCCGGCTGATAGGGCTGGACTACAGGAAGATGAAGGTTGCTTCGATAATACAGCAGGGGGAGCTCGATGCCATAATCAGGTACCAGCCAAGGGAGCTCAAGGAGCTCATAAACGCGCTGATAGGGATAGACGACCTGGATGTAGCCTTCCAGAACATGAAGGA
>JAJYYP010000076.1 GCA_021800855.1 archaeon
GGGACAAGCCCGCACGATGGAAAGAATACTGGCTGCGTGTGCCGCCTAACATGCAAACGGCCCACGAGGCCGTGGCCTGGACATTCGGCAAGACGCCTGCAACGTACAATCCGGACTGGGAAACTTAAGCGGACTCAGCTATAATAACTATGCGCCTAGGCTTGCTACCGAAAGCCGGACTCATCCCCCGGTTGGCGCACTTTTCCCGGATGCCTTTTGGATGGAGGATGCAATGATCGAAGTTTTAAGAAAAGGCTACAACTACCTCGCTTCTCCGTATTCGTCTCCGGCCCCGGCGGTCCGACATTTGCGATACACGCAGGCAGTGCGGGCGGCGGCGTTCCTGATGCGGCAGGGGCACGTCGTATTTTCCCCTATCGCCCATTCGCACAACATCGAAATGATAGGGTTCCCTGAGCCGCAGGGCGGCAACTTTTGGCAATGCCAAGATGAGCCATTGCTCGTCACGGCCTCGCGTCTTTTGATTCTCATGCTGCCGGGTTGGCCAGAGTCGAAAGGGATTGAGTGGGAACTGAGACTTGCCAAATCGCTTGGATTGCCGATCTTGTATTTACATCCCGCGGATATGGGACTATGAGCGATTACGAAGTTTTCCTGCAGGCGAAGTCCCAACTCGGCGGTAATCACGGCTTTGAGCCAGTCTTTGTCCCTGATTTCCTCTATGATTTCCAACAATCACTAGTTGAGTGGGCCGTCCGCAAAGGTCGAGCCGCTATCTACGCCGATTGCGGTCTCGGAAAGACCCCGATGGAGCTTGTATGGGCGGAGAACGTCGTGCGTCACACGAATGGCCGCGTCCTGATTCTCACACCTTGCGCGGTCGCGGCGCAGATGGTCCGCGAAGCCGAAAAGTTCGGCATTACCGTTGCTAGGTCGCAAGATGGGAAAGCATTTCCGGGGATCACGATTACAAATTATGAGCAGCTGCATAAGTTCAATCCAGACGATTTTGTCGGGTGCGTATGTGATGAGTCAAGTATCCTGAAAAGTTTTAGCGGGGCGCGTCGCGGAGAAATTACGGTTTTCATGCGTAAGATGCGGTACCGGCTATTAGCTACAGCGACAGCGGCCCCGAACGACTTTATCGAGCTTGGGACTTCCAGCGAAGCCCTGGGATACTTGGGCCACATGGATATGCTGAATAAGTTTTTCAAGAATGACCTTAACAACTCTGCGACTGGACGCATGAGGGGAGAGGTCATTAAGTGGCGACTGAAAGGCCATGCCGAGCTACCATTCTGGCGCTGGGTCTGCTCTTGGGCGCGTGCCATCCGCAAGCCGTCCGATCTGGGCTTTGCGGATGATCGCTTCATCCTTCCCCCGCTCGTGGAGCAGGAGCATCTTGTACCGGTGGACAAGCCGCTAGATGGGATGTTGTTTGTGATGCCGGCTGTTGGACTCAAAGAGCAGCGCGAGGAACGGCGGCTAAGTCTCGGAGATCGGTGCGCGAAGGTGGCCGAGACCACAAATGCGAAGGAAGGACAGTCTCTCGTGTGGTGCCATATGAATGACGAGGGCGATCTCCTTGAGGAACTAATACCGGACGCGGTACAGATTAGCGGATCAGATTCGGATGCGGCGAAGGAAGAGCGGTTTCTCGCGTTTGCCGAAGGACAAATCCGTGTACTCGTGACAAAGCCGAAGATCGGAGCGTGGGGGCTTAATTTTCAGAATTGCCAGCATGTGACATTCTTCCCATCTCACTCGTTTGAGCAGTACTACCAGGCGGTGAGACGGTGTTGGCGCTTCGGGCAAAAGAAGCCCGTCACAGTCGATATCTTCACGACCGAAGGCGAGATCGACGTATTAAAAAATCTCCAACGCAAAGCTGCGCAGGCGGACGAAATGTTCGAGCGGTTGGTGACGGAAATGAATCAGGCGATCGGCGTAGACAGAGCCCATAATATGACAAAAAAAGTGGAGGTCCCATCATGGCTATAATCAATCAAGTGGTAACGGAAAAGTACGCGATCTATAATGGAGATTGCGTAGAGGTCATGAAGGACCTTCCCGACAATTCCGTGCATCTATCTATTTATTCACCGCCGTTTGGTGGTCTGTATCACTACTCAAGCTCGGAAAGGGATCTTTCAAACTGCGATGATTACGATGCGTTCTTTGAGCATTACGCTTTCGTGGTGAGAGACTTGGCTAGGATCACGATGCCGGGGCGCATCACCTGCGTACATTGCATGGATGTACCGCGCAGTAATTCCGGCACGGATTCTTTGATTGACTTTCCCGGCGACATAATCCGGTTACACGAGAAGCACGGGTTTCGCTTCACGGGCCGAAGAGCCATATGGAAAGAGCCGCTTGCTGTGAGGCTTCGCACGATGCAGAAAAATCTTGCCCATGCCTCTCTTGTAGAGGACTCCATTGATTGCGGGGTAGCCTCAGCCGATTTCCTTCTTACTTTTCGGAAAGTCGGCAAGAATCCGGTTCCGGTCCGTCACCCGCAAGGGATGATGGATTACGCAGGCGAGCGCGTCATGCCAGCTGAATTGTTGGCGTACCGTGGGTGGCGTGGCAAGCAGACGGAAAATAGATTCTCTCACTGGATCTGGCGTCAATACGCGGACTGTATGTGGGACGATATTCGCATGAATCGCGTTCTCCCGTTCAAAGAGGCTCGCGATGGCGAGGATGAGAAACACGTCCATCCTCTACAACTCGATGTGATCGACCGATGCGTAGAGCTTTTCAGCAATCCTGGCGAGATCGTGTTCACCCCATTTATGGGGGTCGGTTCCGAGGTCTATAGCCCATTGATTTT
This sequence comes from archaeon, assembly GCA_021800855.1. Classification (GTDB taxonomy): domain Archaea; phylum Thermoproteota; class Nitrososphaeria; order Nitrososphaerales; family Gagatemarchaeaceae; genus UBA183. The sequence continues at coordinate 2,798 of JAJYYP010000076.1, forward strand.
AGGGCGTCGCGGTATTGGAGTTGAACTCAAAGAGTCGTATTATCGACAAGCAGTCAAAAATGTCGAAGCGGCGGCGGCTGGGATCAAGTTCGATGCGGATAATTACGAGCTGGAACTCGATGGGGAGGTCATGGAGCTATGATCGACTGGCAGATGCTCGTGTTGCAGCTCCGCAAAGATGCGCCGCTCCACACGATCAGTCGCAAACTCGGCAAAAGCCCGGGATGGCTATCACAGATCAGTCGGGGCGAAATCACGGAGCCGAAGTTTTCGGATGCGATTGCGATCCTCGACTACGCGCACGACAAGCTCGGGCCGGAGAAGCTCCCCGCTTTCAGGAGGATGAGATGATAACACTCACCCTTCCCTATCCGCCCTCGGTGAATCACTACTACCTCCGCGGCCGCATCCTGTCCGATAAGGCCAAAGCCTACCGGAAGGAGGTGTACTACACCGTCCCGCGCATCGACGCCCTCAAAGGCCCCCTGCGGGTGGATATGGACGTGTACCCGCGCTCCCATCGGCGCTATGACGTGGACAATCTCGCCAAAGCGACGCTCGATGCTTTGACGCACGCCGGAATATGGGCTGACGACTCGCAGGTGGTCAGCCTTTGCATGACCAAGCGCGACGTTGTGAAGGGCGGCCAGATCGTACTCCGGGTGAGTCGCTGGGAGCCAACCGATCCAGTCGCCGAAAGGCGCGGCGAAACGCAGGCCCTCCGGAATGCAATGTTTTACGGAGAGCACAAGCCGTGAAGCTCACCCTCCGCAACCCACTGCTCCGCGCCCAAGCCATTCGCGCTATCCAGTCGATCCCTCCCAACGAGGTTATGGACTTCACGCTTGTGCCTCACAAGTCGAGCCGAAGTCTTGAGCAGAATGCGCGGTACTGGTCTTTACTGACTGAGATCAGCGAGCAGTTAAAACCAGAAGGCGGCGAATATTCGCCCGAGACATGGCATGAATACGCAAAAGCGCGGTTCCTAGGCAAGGACGTAGTGATAGTGGACGGCGAACCATTCCTGATTGCGAAAACGAGCACGAAGCTAAAAGTGGCCGAGTTCGGAGACTTCATGACGCAAGTTGAAGCATGGGCCGTCGAACATGGTGTAAAATTCACAGAGTGGAGGGAAGCATGATTCAGAACGAACTCACAGACGGGAAATGGTGGTTCATCCATGCGCGCGGAACGGGGCACAAGCCGGAGCATCCCGACGCCTTGTATCATCTGCCGGGCGGGAAAGTCGCGTGTCGGCACCAGCTTGTCAAAGCCTTTCCCTCTCTTAAGGCCGCGGAAAGGGA
>JAJYYP010000077.1 GCA_021800855.1 archaeon
TCCACGTCGGAGACCTCTACGAGGCCGACGTGGAGGGCGCGAGGAACGCCGGTGTGACAGGCCTGCTCATCGACAGGGATGGCAGGTATGGCGAGGTCGACTGTCCAAAGATCAAGGGCCTCGGAGACGTCTACGGGTTCCTAGAGTAGCTCGCGCAAAGCAACCCGTAGTAGGTGGGAGCCTGATAGGATAGCACTTCACCCTCCATTGGAACGATCGACAGGGCCCCGGCGAGCATGGCCATCTGCCAGGGGCTGTCTGGCTTCGCTTCGTCTATGACTCCCGGCGCGAGCTCTAGGATAGAGCTCAGCCTCCCTTCGTTGACCGCCCTGACCACGAATTCGTCATACTTGGCTGCGCTCGGGCTGTACCCATAGGGGCCGCTCTTCCTGTGAGCATGGGCCTGGTCGGCGCTCGCGACGAATGCTATCCGCTTCGCCCCACGCTCGGCTGCCCGGCCCACCACCGTGCCGAACTCGAAGTTCCGATGGAGCGGCACGCCTCTAGACGGGGCGACTACGACTATCTTGGGCTTCGGTTTCGTCCCCCTCAAGAGGAACCACAGGGGGATCAGCGTCCCCCAGTCCATCGCCAGGTCAGACAGCGGCCCCTTGTCTGCCCCGTAGTTGACCCCGGCCACCGGGAGCCCTGCCCCTTCAGCGTCTTCGACTAACGCACGGGCGAACTCAACGTCGCACTTGGCTCTTAGCCTGATGCTCTTGTCCCCTTCGAGAACGGACCCAGACGAGTTCTCCGACGTCACCACTCCGATGTGCCTGTGGAGCCTAAGGCTGTGAGGGCTGGCGACCACTATCGTGTCAGGCTTCGCCCGTCTCATCCTCGAAGCCATTGACCGCATCCCTTCCCTTGTAGGCAGGAAGGCCCCGAGCTTCCTCCCTGCGAGCTCCGGTACTATCTCGCTTCCGTGGGGGGCTATGCACGCGAAGACGAGGGGCACGTCTCCGGAACCCACTTCGCATTATTCAAGCGTTCTTTTCGAGGTAGTGCATGATCCCCATGACAGAGGTCCTCACTGACACCTTCGCATGGATAGGGAGGTCTTCCACCCCTGCCTCGGCGGCCACCGTCTCCTGCATCGAAGCGGCCGCCTGGTCAAGGCCGATGTGCCGCTTCTTCATACGGCTCACCTGCTCCACCCATGACTCTACCAGCTCGGTTGTCCTGTCGAAGACCCAGTCGACGTCTCTCCTGGCCGCGAAGTGCGGGAGGAGCAACATCCCGGGAGAGGTCTGTCGCAGCACGGCAATCGTGGCCACCAGCTGCGACGGGTGGAAGCTAGGGGGCGGGGTAGTGGGGATCAGCGCCTTCAGGTCAGGGTAGACGATGCCCACCGCATCGGCTGTCAGCAGCAACCTTGCGCCGTCAATGAGGACGGAAATCTGATGGGGGGCGTGCCCCGGGGTATGAATCATTGTGATGGTAAGGCCGTCTCCGAGGTCGAGGTGTGCCTCCGCCCCGACCCCTGTCACCCTCTCCGCCGCTATCGGTTCAGGACGGCCGTAGAGCGCCATGATCGATTCTCCGAAAACCTTCGTCGAGCTCTCGACCAGCTTCGTAGGGTCGACAAGGTGCGGGACCCCTCTCTCATGCGCCACCACCTCGGCGCCTGGCATCTCCTTCAGCAGCCTCCCTGCGGCCCCCGCGTGGTCCAGGTGGACATGAGTCGGGATGATGTATCTCACTTCCGAGGGCATGACGCCGACCTCAGCAAGGCCCTCGAGCACGGTCTCGTAGGAGGTGGCGTAGCCGCAGTCGACCAGCGCCGGCTTCGACCCCTTCAGGACGTACGCACCAACGGTCCCAGGGACCCCCAGGGCATAGGTGTCGAGGAGGTACACCTTCTCGGAGACCTTAGTCGCGTACACTAAGTCCTCCCCGTGCCGTTCTTGCAGAACTCGAAGGCGAGCAAGGCTAACGACGCTACGCCGTACTTCAAAGCGTCTTCGTCGACCTTGAATCTAGAGCTGTGGTTGGGATACACGCACCCCTTGGCGGGGTTCGCCGCCCCAAGAAAATAGAACATCCCCGGAGCCTTCTGCAAGAACCTTGAGAAGTCCTCCCCCCCTAGAATCGGCTCCATCCTCCTCACCCGTGCGCCGCGGAGCTTTCGGAGCAGCTTCACCGCCTGCTCCGTCGCTTCAGGGTCGTTCACAGTCACAGGATAGGCGTCCTTCTCGAATTCGACTTCGGCTGAGCCGCCGTAGGACCTGCAGATCCCTTCGACGACCTTCGCCACCTTCCTCTTGGCGGCCTTCCTCGTCGCCTCGTCGAGGGTCCTTATGGTCCCTTGGAGCTCGGCGTAGTCAGGGATGACGTTCTCCTTGGTCCCTGAATGTACAGACCCGACCGTGATTACGAAGGGGCGGACTGGGTCCATCATCCTCGAAGAGATGCCCTGGAGGCCCAGGATGACGTTGGCTGCGATATAGACCGGATCCACTGTCTTGTGGGGGGCGGAGCCATGCCCTCCCCTCCCAATGATCCTGATACGGAACGAGTCCGGGGCTGCCATCACAGGTCCTTCCCTCACCCCGAACTCGCCTACTCTTCTGTCCCCGTCGATATGCAGCCCGAAAACGTAATCGACCTTCGGGTCAAGCATCGCCCCGTCCTCTATCATAGGGAGCGCGCCTCCTCTCCCGCCGTGCTCTTCCGCAGGTTGGAAGAGGAACTTCACCTTGCCGTGCAGCCCCCCCTTGGCCCGGGCCAGTATCTCTGCAGCCCCCAGCAGCATCGCCATGTGGGTGTCGTGCCCGCATGCGTGCATCACGCCGTCGACCTTCGACTTGAAGTCCACGTCGGCTGCCTCGGCGACGGGTAGGGCGTCCATGTCCGCCCTCAGCGCCACCACGCGTCCCTCAACGGACCCCTTCAGGATGCCAACCACGCCGTTGCCGCCGACCCCCCTCTTCACCTGGACTCCTAGGGCCTCCAGCCTGTCAGCTACAAACTGCGAAGTCCACTCCTCATGATACGAAAGCTCCGGGTGCTGGTGCAAGGTCCTTCTGGTCCTGATCACCTCGGTCTCAATCTTCTTCGCCTCTGCTAAGAAATCCACGGCGGACTCGCACCTGCGATGGATAAAAGCCCAATCCATATGACTGGGAAACCCGCGCTTGGGGGGCATCCTTTTAGGACGCCATGAGGGACTCTAGCGGCATTGGCGCTGTCCAACGCCTCGAAGGCAGGGATAGCCGTCTTCCTGGGGTCCGCCCAGTTCAGCATCTCCTTGGTGCTCGCAGAAATCATGTTCCCGAACTACAACGTCTCAACCAACTACATCAGCGACCTGGGGGCCTTCTGCCCCCCCACCGGGCCGTGCGTGATCGAGCCCTCTGCGGACCTCTTCAACGGGTCGATCATCCTCCTTGGGCTGCTGATACTCCTGGGTGCCTACTACCTCCGGCGCGCCTTCGGTTCGACCCCCACAGCCGCGGTCGTGGCGCTTGCTGGGGTAGGCGCGATGGGGGTCGGCCTCTTCCCAGAGACGACGGGGATATGGCACAGCGTGTTCTCCCTCATAGTCTTCCTCTTCGCGGGTCTGGCGGCGGTGCTGACCTCCCGGTACCAGAGGAGGCCGATGTCGTACTTCTCGATCGCCCTCGGCATGATTACCCTGGCTGCGCTCGTCCTCTTCGTCGGGAAGGAGTACCTCGGGCTCGGCGCCGGAGGGATGGAGAGGATTGTGGTGTACCCTGTCCTAATCTGGTCGCTCGGGTTTGGAGGGCACATGATGGCGACCGACGACCCGGCGGGACGATAGCTTCAGGAACGCGTCGGACCCTCCGGTCAAGACGGAGAGGTTCCAGGGTCTTGCCCGCACAGACAGCGCGCCCGGGGGGCGTCTAGGAGGATCGCACCAGCTTCCTGATGACGTCGACGACGTCCGGGTTCGCCAGGGTGGTGATGTCCCCGTAGTCATCATTCCTGTCCGAGATCGCCGCGAGGACCCGCCTCATGATCTTCCCTGACCTCGTCTTGGGGAGGTCGGGGACGATGTAGACGCTCCTCGGTCTCGCGATGGGGCCGAGCTGTTTCACCACGTTCTCCTGTATGGCCTCTTCCAATG